>DATLLM010000347.1:0-2225 GCA_035537855.1 Chloroflexota bacterium
CCGCCGGCCGCCCCCGCCGGCCGCGGACTACTCGCGCGTCCGGCGGCGCGCGCGCACCGCCCCGGCCAGCTCCCGCAGCACGGGGACGGTCATCTCCCAGCCCATGCAGGCGTCGGTGACGCTCTGCCCGAAGAGCAGCCCGTCCCGGGGGGCGCCCGCCACCAGGTCCTGGCGCCCGTCCTCGAGGAAGCTCTCCATCAAGACGCCGGCGATCCCGGCCTCCCCCCCCGCCACCTGCGCGGCCACGGCCGCGGCGGCGACCGGCTGGTTGCGGTGGTTCTTGCCGCTGTTGCCGTGGCTGGTGTCGATCAGCAGGCGGGGGGACAGGCCGGACGCGCGCAGGGCGCCGAGGGCCTCCCCGACGTGCGGCGCGTCGTAGTTCGGGCCGCCGTTGCCGCCGCGCAGGATGACGTGGCAGTCCAGATTGCCCCGGGTGGCTACGATCCCGGCCAGGCCCTGGTCGGTCACCCCGATGAAGCGGTGGGGGCTCGCCGCCGCCCGCACGGCGTCGACGGCGATCTGCACGTTGCCGTCGGTCCCGTTCTTGAAGCCCACCGGCATGGACAGCCCGGAGGCCAGCTCGCGGTGCACCTGGCTCTCGGTGGTGCGGGCCCCGATGGCGCCCCAGGCGACCGCGTCGGCGGTGAACTGGGGGGTGATGGGGTCGAGGAACTCGCAGCCGGTGGGCAGCCCCATCTCGTTGAGGTCGATCAGAATCCGCCGCGCCAGGCGCAGGCCGTCGTTGATCCGGAAGCTGCCGTCCAGGCGGGGGTCGTTGATCAGCCCCTTCCAGCCCACCGTGGTGCGCGGCTTCTCGAAGTAGGCCCGGATCACGAAGCAGAGGTCGTCGCCCAGCTCGCCGGCGACGCGCGCCAGGCGGCGGGCGTACTCGAACGCGGCGTCCGGGTCGTGGATGGAGCAGGGGCCGACGACGACGATCAGCCGGTCGTCCTCGCCGGCCAGGATGCGGTGCACCTCGAGCCGCCCGCGGCGCACCGTGCGGGCCGCCCCGTTGACCAGGGGCAGCTCCTCGAGCAGGATGGCCGGCGGGAGCAGGGGGCGGATGCTCTCCACCCGCAGATCGCTCGTCTGCGCCCGTGCGCCACCCTCCGGCGTTCCGTCCGGCGTCGTGGCCGGCGCTCCGTCCGGCGTCGTGGCCGGCCCGGCTGACACTGCTGCGGTGCTCATCGCTCCCCTCCCGGGCAAAACAAAAGGGCAGAGGTGGTGACCTCTGCCCGGTTCCCGGTGTCTCCCCGCGCGGCCGTCCCGGCCGCAGCGATCTACACCGGGCGCATAAAGGAGTAATAGAAGTAGGCAACCCGCCCGGCGCGCGCGGCGCGGGCCACCGTCCCCCGGAGGGGGGTGTCGCCCCGTGCCCTGCGCCCCGCACCGCTGCCCATCGCGGGTGGGAGTCTATGCGCTCGGACGCCCTCCGGTCAAGCCGCGCGCCGGCCGGGACCGGCACGATTCTTGCCAAGAGAGCACGCTCGATACCGTCAGCGGAGGAGACACGACGTGCGCGGCGCAGGCAGGGTACTGGTCATCGACGACGATCCGGCGCTGCTGGAGCTCGTCTCCGCCATCCTGAGCGACGAGGGCTACGACGTCCAGACGGCCCCGAGCGCGGCGAAGGCCCTCGACCGCCTGTGGGCGGAGTGGGACAACCAGCCGGACGTGATCCTGCTGGACATGCTCCTGCCGGCGCTCAACGGGCAGGCCTTCGCCGCCCTCTACCGGGCCCTCCCCGTGCGCCAGGCGGCGATCGTGCTCATGTCCGCCCTGCCCTACGTCGAGGACGTGGCGCCGCAGATCGCCGCCAGCGGGGCCCTGCGCAAGCCCTTCGACCTGGACGAGCTGCTGGGGCGCGTCCGCCTGGCCCTGGCCGGGCGCGCCGGCGCGGACGCGCCGGGCGCCACCCCGGCGCGCGAGCAGCCCCTCCCCGGCATCTCCGCCGTCGCCGCCGGCTGAGCCCGGCCGCCGGCGCCGCCCCCGGGGGAGCGCCTCGCTGCCCTCGCCCGATCCGGACGTGCGCTGGACGGAGCGCCTCACCCTGACCGAGCAGACCGCCGAGCGCCAGGGCGGCCAGGCGGCGGGCCGCACCCGCTGCCTCTTCGCCGAGCGCTGCCCCGACGTGATGGACCGCTGCTGGGAGCAGATCCCGCCGGCCTACGACGTCGCACCCGGGCACTGGGCGCGCTGCTTCCTCTACGACGGCGCCGCCGTCC
>DATLLM010000348.1:0-3543 GCA_035537855.1 Chloroflexota bacterium
CCCCCGGCGTGGACGGCGTCGTGGTCGTGGGCGCGCATCATGGTGGGATCGTTGCGCTCCGGGTCTTGCGGCGCGGCGACCATGTCCTCCATGTCCGCGCCGCCGGCCATCATGGCCAGCGGCATCGGCTCGCCCCCGTCCGCCTCCTCCCCCGGCGGCCGATTCGCGGCGCAGGGCGTCTCGAAGCGGGGCCGGCCGAAAGGCAGATGCGTCCCCCCCCGGGCGAGGATGTGCAGGTGGTTCCCCGGCTCGCGGCGCCCGGCGCTGCCCCACATGGTGAAGGAGCGGGCGCTGGCGTAGTGGCAGACCAGGGCGCGCCGCGAGCGGTGGGCCGACCGGTTGGGGTGCGAGCGGTGCAGGATGTGCCCGCCGAAGAAGACGGCGTCGCCCGGCCGGGCGACGGCCGGCACCTCCTTGCCCGGGTACGCCGCGGCGATGCGGGAGAGGGTGTTGGCCTCGGTGTCCATGTCCGAGACGTTCTCCACCACCGTCAGGTCGTGCAGGTTGGCGTGGTTCTGCCCCACCCGGTCGGCGGTGGGGTAGATCGGCTCGTGCTGCGACCCGGGAGTCAGCCAGAGGCAGCCGTTCTCCTCGTCCGCCGGGTCGACGGCGAGCCACACCCCGCAGAGGCTGTCCGGGTAGGTGGGGATGTAGTAGCTGTCCTGGTGGTATCCCTGCCCGGCGCCGCCCGGGGCCTTGACGAAGTACATCGTCTGCATGGCCATGACGTCCGGGCCGATGAGCGCTTCGAGGACGTCCAGCACACGCGGGTGGAGCAGGTAGCGCTCCTCCACCTCCAGGTGCCGGTGCAGCATGTGGATCCGCAGATAGCGGCGCTCGATCTCCTCGATCGGCGTGCCCGGCGCCGGGGGTTCCAGCCCGGGGACGTCCACCCGCCCGAAGACCAGGTCCTCCCCGTGCTCGCGCAGCTCGGCCACCTCGTCCGGGGTGAGCAGCCCGCGGACGATGAGGAAGCCCTGCGCGTTGAAGCGCCGGTACTCCTCGACGCTTACCCGGTAGCGCTCGCGGGCGGCGGAGAAGTCGGTGGCGATCCGGGCCGGGCGTTGGCGCGTGGCGACCATGGCGCGTTCCTCCCCTCGGGCCGCGGGACGCGCGCGCCGTCCGGCGCGCGCCGCGTCGCCCGGGTGCTCCCCAAAGGGTACCCTCCAGCGGAGAGGAGCACGCGGGCATGGCTGAAGCCGAAGCCGAAGCCGAAGCCGACGGCGCCGGGGTGCAGCACCGCTTCCCCGGCGAGGTGAACGCCCCCGAGTTCCCCGCCGGGCTGGAGTGGATCAACACCGATCACCCGCTGCGCCTGGCCGACCTGCGGGGCAAGCTGGTGCTGCTGGATTTCTGGACCTTCTGCTGCATCAACTGCCTCCACGTCCTGCCCCAGCTGCGGGCCCTCGAGCAGCGCTTCGCCGACCGCCTGGTGGTGATCGGCGTGCACTCGGCCAAGTTCCCCGAGGAGCACGCCACGGCGGCGCTGCGCCAGGCGGTGCGGCGCCACGCCATCCACCACCCGGTGGTCAACGACCGCGATTTCCGGATCTGGCGCGAGTACGCGATCCGGGCCTGGCCGACGTTGACGTTCGTCGATCCGCGGGGCAAGGTGATCGCCCGCCACGAGGGGGAGTTCGAGGCCGAGCGGCTGGCGGTGACGATCGAGAAGCTGCTGGCGGAGTTCGACGCCGCCGGGTGGCTGAGGCGGGGAATCCCGGACTTCGGGCGGGCCGGCGCGGCGGCGCAGACGGTCGAGGGGGACGGCGTGCTGGCCTTCCCCGGCAAGGTGCTGGTGGACGGCCGGGGCCGGGGGCACATCACCATCGCCGACAGCAACCACCACCGCCTGGTGGTGATGGGGCTGGCGGTGCAGGACGGGGCGGTGCACCACGTGGTCGGCGGCGGCGGTCTGGACGCGAGCGGCGCCCCGGCCGGCGCGCCCGGCGAATCGGGGTTCGTCGACGGCCCGCCGGAGACGGCGCGCTTCAACTGGCCCCAGGGGATGGCCATCGACCCCCGCAGCGGCGTGATCTACATCGCCGACACCGAGAACCACGCCATCCGGCGGATGAGCCCGGACGGGGGCCGGATCAGCACGATCGCCGGGACAGGCAAGCAGGCGCGGCGCTTCAGGGCGCCCGGCGAGGGGGGCGAAGCGACGGCGACGGAGCTGTCCAGTCCGTGGGACGTCGCCTTCCTGCCCCACCCTCAGGCGGGCCCGGCGCTCGAGGCGGGCTCGCACGAGGACCCCCACGACGACCGCGGGCTGCTGTTCATCGCCATGGCCGGGACGCACCAGATCTGGGTGCTCGACCTGGAGCGGGGGCAGCTGATGCCCTTCGCCGGGACGGGGCGGGAGGCGCTGGTGGACGGGCCGCGGGAGACGGCGTGTTTCGCCCAGCCGTCCGGGCTGGCGCTCGACCCCGAGGGCCGCCACCTCTACGTCGCGGACAGCGAGACGAGCGCCGTCCGCGAGATCGACCTCGGCACGGGGGCCGTCACCACCCTGCTCGGGGCCGGGCTATTCGAGTTCGGCGACGTGGACGGGGGCATCGAGGCGGCCCGCCTGCAGCACCCCCTGGGGCTCGTCTACCGGGCGGACGACCCGGAGGGCCCGTCGCTGCTGGTGGCGGACACCTACAACCACCGCCTCAAGCGCCTCGATCTGGCCCGGCGGACGGTGCGGTCGTTCGCCGGGGCGGGGGCGCCCGGTGGCTACGCCGACGGGGCGGCCGCCGCGGCGCGATTCTCCGAGCCGGGCGGCCTCTCGCTCGCCCGGAACACGCTGGTGGTCGCGGACACGAACAACCACCGGGTGCGGGTGATCGACCTGGCGCCGGAGGACGGGGGCGCGCTCGCGGTGAGGACGCTGGAGATCGACCTCAGCCGCCACGCCCACGCCCACGAGCCGGCCCCGGCGCCGGGACCGGGGCCAGGGCCAGGGCCAGGGGCGCAGGAGAGAGCGGAGACGCCGAGGGCCGTCAGGCGGCGGCCTGATTCGCCACCAGGCTGACCTCCAGGCGGATGTCGTCCGTGATGGAGAGCACCAGCGGCACGCGCGGCTGCGTGAGGTTGAAGTCGCCGAACTTGAGCGCCGTCTTCGCCTCACCGGTGAGGTTGCCGCCGTTGCGCTGAGCGGTCACGTCCCAGGTGACTTCTTTCTGCACCCCGCGGACGGTCATCGGCCCGACGAGCTTGAACGCGTACTCGCCGCTGGCGGGCAGGGGATTGGGCAGTCCCTCGGCGCGGGTGGGGGCGAACTCGGCGGTGGGGAACTGCTCGGTGGCGAGGGTGTTGGACTTGATGAAGCGGTCGCGCTGGCCGCTGTCGGTGGCCAGCTGACGCAGGTCGACGCTGATCTTCGACCTGTCCGGGACGATCGTCCCGTCCGGGCGGAGCACGATCTGGCCGCTGACCGCCCCGGTCGAGCCGATGGCGTCGTTGGGCAGCTCCCGGCCGGCGAGCTGCTCGCGCACCCGGAAGGTGGCGGTGGACTCGTTGGGGACGATCTGGAAGTGCAGGGTGCCGGCGGTGGCAGCC
>DATLLM010000349.1:0-2426 GCA_035537855.1 Chloroflexota bacterium
GGCTGGTTGTCCCGCGCCTCGGCCGGGGTGACCAGCGCCGCGAGGATGATCCGGGCTCGCCCCCCGTCGACGACATAGTGGGTCTTGTAGCCGAGGTGGACCCCGCCGCGGGACGGCGCCGGCATCGCGGTGGCGTCGGGGTCGGTCGTGCTCGCCTCCAGGTCGGCCCGCCGCTCGGAGCGCCGCCGGACCCGGCCCACGGTGAGTTGCCGGTTGGGGCGGCCCGCGGCGGCGATCCAGTCGTGACGCCCGGCGTTCGCCGCCGCCACCCCCGCGGGCGGCACCGTCGGCAGGGCGGGCGGGACCGCGGCGCTCTCGCCTCCGGCGTCCGAAGCCTCGGCGGGCGGCGCCGGCACCGCCTCGGCCGGCGTGTCCGACGCGAAGAGGCGGTGCAGATGGGCCTCCACGTAGAAGCGGGGCCGCAGCGAGTCCAGCGAGGCGTTGGCCTCGACCTTGGTCCCATCGATGTACAGCTCCCGCCCCCACACCAACCCGGCCGCCTGGCATCGCGCCACGACCGCGTCGAAGAAGCGCCGGAACACCTCCAGGCCGTACCGCTCCCGCAGGCGGCTCAGGGTGGAGTGGTCCGGCAAGGGCTCCGCGAGGCCGTAGCCCAGGTACCAGCGGACGCTGAGCCGGTCGGCGGCGAGCCGCAGCAGCTGCCGCTCGCTGCGCAGCCCCTCGAAGAACAGCACCAGCTGGAGCTTGAAGAACACCACGGGATCGACGCCCGGCCGTCCCGTCGGGGCATAGGTCTCGCGCACCAACTCCCGCACGAAGGAGAGATCAACGACCCGGTCGAGGTGCCGGTAGAAGTGGCCCGCCGGCACCAGATCCTCCAGCGAGACAGCCGCCCCCGGGGCGACCACCCGCACCTTCCGGCCCATCATTGGCGACCCCCAAGAGCGCAGTCAGGAGGCCGACAGGATACGCCCGATGGGCGAGCCGTTTCGCACCAAGCTCGCGCCCTACAGCGACACATCATCCGCGCCCTCGTCGGCGCCGCTGCGCAGGGCGGTGAGGAGGCGCTCCCAGAGGCCGGTGTCGGACCACAGCCGGTAGCGCTTGTAGACGGTGTTGTAGTTCCCGAAGCGCGTCGGCATGTCGCGCCAGGAGGCGCGGTTCCGCAGGACCCAGAGGATGCCGCCAAGGACGGTGCGGTGGTCGTTCCGCGGCCGTCCGGTCCGGGGCCGCTGGGGCGGCAGCAGCGGCGCAAGCCGTGTCCACTCCGCCGCGGTCAGCTCCACGAGCGCCGGCGGGACGCTCTGGGAGGCAGGGGGCATGGGGCGGAGCGCGCGCTCGCGGACGCGGCGGACGGCGTGGCAGCGGTTCGCCCGGGCCTGGTGGGCCCGGCGCCACCGCGACCAGCGGAGGCGGTGCGCCCGGCGCGCGCCGTGGTCGGCCAGGGCCAGCAGGAGGCGGCGCACCTCCGGCACCGTGAGGGGGATCAGGCCGGGATCCGGGCCCCCCCCTTCGCGGCGGCTTCGTCGCGCTCGGCGGCCAGGCGGGTCACGGCCAGGTAGGCGTGGGCGAGCAGGGCCAGGGTGACGAAG
Source organism: Chloroflexota bacterium (assembly GCA_035537855.1). GTDB lineage: Bacteria > Chloroflexota > UBA11872 > UBA12225 > UBA12225 > DATLLM01. The sequence continues at coordinate 1,554 of DATLLM010000349.1, forward strand.
CGGTACCAGGCGGTCCACGTGCGGACCTCGTACTGGTCGAGCCCGACCTCGCCCTTGGCCTGGGCGAAGCCCTCCTCGACCTGCCAGCGCAGGCCGCACACCTGCACCAACTCCGCCTCGGTCGTGCCCTCCGGCCCGTAGGCCACGTAGAAGGCCAGGTCGTCGGGGCCGACCGCCCACCGCCGCACGAGCAGCCAGCGCCCCCAGCCCGGGGCGGTCGCCTCCTCCAGGGGCAGGCACGCCCACGCGTCGACCCGCTCGCCCTGCACGCCCGTCCCGGCCGAGCGGCGGCGCCACGCGGCCGCCGGGAGGGCGGCGGCCCACTTGGCCGCCGTCTGCCGCCGGCCGTCGCGGTGCACGGCGTGGGTCCACGGGACCGAGAGCGCGTAGGCCCGCCCGCGGGCCTCGAGCCACCGCCGGAAGGCGTGCGAGCGCCCGTAGGCGGCGTCCCCGGCCACCCAGCACGCCGGTACGCCCGCGGCGAAGGCTCGCGCCAAGAGCCGCTTCGCCAGGGTCAGCTTCGTGGCGAACCGCACCTCCGCTGGGACCCCGGCTTCGGCCCGGCGGGCAGGGTCGTGGGCCCACGCCCGCGGCAGGTAGAGGGCCCGGTCGATGAACGCCGTCCCCTTGCGCGAGGCGGAGGCCAGGAACACCCCGACCTGCGCGTTGGCCGTCCCGCCGACCGCGCCGGCGTACTGGGTGCCCACCCCGCACGACTTGGCGCCCTTCTTCACGAAGCTCGTCTCGTCCACGATGAGCACGCCGCTCGCGGCGTCGCCCAGGTGCTCGACGACGTACGCGCGCAGATCGTCCCGCACCCCCTCGGCGTCCCACGTGGCGGCGTTGAGCAGGCGCTGCACGCCCTGCGGCCCC
>DATLLM010000350.1:0-9914 GCA_035537855.1 Chloroflexota bacterium
GGCCGGCGCCGTCAGCACCGGCGCGCCCACCGCTGGCCTGAAGCTTGCATCGATGCTTTCTATACTTAAAGTACAAGTTTATCAATTGGAGGTGGGGAGCCGTGAGCGAAGCAGGCCAGGACAGACCAGGCGGGGAGGGCGGGACGCCCGCGGACGCAGTGGCGCCCGGGAGCGGGGGCGCCCCGCCGGCGACGACGCAAGCGCTCGTCCTGGGGGGCGCGCTCGCCCTCTCCTACGCCGCCGCCGGGGCGGGAAGCTGGGCCACCGCCCGCTCCCTGCGCACCTGGTACCCGACCTTGAAGAAGCCCACCTGGACGCCCCCCGGCGGCGCGATCGGGGCGATCTGGACGGCGCTCTACACCCTGATGGGCGTCTCCCTCTGGCTCGACTGGCGCCGCGCGGCGACGGCGAGAAGACCAGACCCGGAACCTGCATCGGAATCGGTATCGGACGCCGAGTGGTATCCGCACAACCGGCCCCGTGCCGTGCCGCCGGCGCTGCGTCCGGCGCTGGCCTGGTTCGCCGCCCAGCTGGGACTGAACGTGCTCTGGTCCTTCGCGTTCTTCGCCGCCCGCTCGACCGGGGCCGGACTGGCGGTGGTCGTGGCCCTCTGGCTCGCCGTCGCCGGCTGGGTGCGCGCCGCCGGACGGATCGATCCGCTCGCCGGGCGGCTCCAGATCCCGTACCTGGCCTGGGTCAGTTTCGCCGGGCTCCTCAACGCCACCATCCTCGTGCTGAACATGAACAGAACCCGACGCATCCGAAGCTGAGCGGGGATCGACAGCAGGAACAGGGAGCGCCGGAGGGGAGTCGAGCGGTGCGGGGGAGACGGGTAGTGGGGGAACGAGATCCGCCGGCAGGGAGACGAGCGGTCCAGGGGAGACGGGTTATGCGCGGGCAGGGTTTGCAGGCCGGCGATCGCCGCGCCGCGCACGGCAGCGGACACGACGCCGGCGAGTGACGGGCCAGCGGGGTCGGACACGGCCCAGCATCGGTGGCCCGGCCATCCCGATCTCGCCCACCTGATTCCCGGCCGTCGAGCCTGACTCCGTGCGCGGCGCAGCGACCGCCCGCCTACGATCCTGCCCGCGCAAGAGCGGTCTCCCTCGCATCGCCCGTCTACCCGCCGGCCCTCCCCGTTCCTCCAGCTTCGCCCGTCTACCCGCCGGCCCTCCCCGTTCCTCCAGCTTCACTCTCTTCTTCTTCTTCTCCTCCTCCTCCTTCTCCTTGTCCCTTGCCCTCCGGGCGGCGCTCCGGCATACTCCGACCGGCGCTGTTGGGTATCGCTTGCAGTAAGGAGACGCGGTGGCGACGGACACGAGCACGGCGGCGGTCGATTGGCGGGCGTGGCTGCGCCGCTGGGATGCGCAGCAGGGCGGGTACCTGCCGGCGCGGGAGGGGCGCTTCGCGGCGATGCTGGACGCGCTCGGCGTCCTGCTGCCGGCGGCCTTCGTCGCCGTCGACCTGTGCGCCGGCCCCGGCTCGCTCAGCCAGCGCCTGCTGGCCCGCTTCCCCGCGGCCCGCTGCCTCGCCGTCGACAAGGACCCCGCCCTGCTGGCGATGGGCCAGGCGGTGCTGGGGGACGCGGGGGGCCGCCTGCGGTGGGTCGACGCGGACCTGCTCGCGCCGGACTGGGCGGCGGCGCTGGGCGTCGAGCAGGTGGACGCGGTGCTCTCCACCACGGCGCTGCACTGGCTGACGGCCGACCAGCTGATGCGGGTCTACCGCCGCCTGGGCGCCCTGGTGCGCCCCGGCGGGGTTTTCCTCAACGGCGACCACCTCCGCTACGGCCCCCACCTGCCCCGCTTCCGGCAGGTGGCGGACGCGGTCAAGACCGCCCGGCGGGAAGCGGCCCACCAGCAGCAGGGCGTCGAGACCTGGGAGGACTGGTGGGCCGCGCTGGCCAGGGAGCCGGGCGCGGCGGCGCTGCTCGCCGAGCGGGAGCGCCGCTTCGCCGGGCGCACGCGGGAGGGGATCAACCCGGGGTACGACTTCCAGGCCGGGGCGCTGCGCGAGGCGGGCTTCGTCGAGGTGGACGTGCTCTGGCAGGACCTGGACAACCGGGTGCTGATGGCCGTGCGTTAGGGCAGCGCCTGGCCGCCCCCGGGACCTCGGACCTCGGACTTGGGACCTCGGACCTGGGACTCCCGTCTTCGCCCCTCACAGCTGCCCGGCGTTGCGCGCCACCTTGTGGAAGGCGGCGATGTACTGGTCGAGCAGGGCTTTCGTCGGACTCGGGAAGCTGGGCAGGGTGATCCGGTTGCGCGGCGGCTCGTCCGTCGTCGGCAGGGTGCCGCTGCCGTAGCGCACGCCGGCCACGCTCGCCGCGTTCGCCGGGTGCTGGAAGGCCCAGTGGGCCTGCTCGAGGAAGACGGGCTGGGTGTGCAGGCCCCCGCGGTGGCGGAGCTGGGTCCCCCAGGTGACGCGGGCGCCCTCGGCGCGCAGGGCGTCGACGAAGCGCTCGACGGGCACGCCGTAGACGTCCGGATCGTAAGCCACCCGGGGTGGCCCGTAGTAGACCCGTTCGATGTGGTCGGGGATGGCCGGCGGCGTGATCCCCGGCACCTCCGCGATGCCGTTCAGCAGGTAGGCGATGCCCTCGTTGCGCCGCGCGTTGCGGGCGTCGAGCTTGGCCAGGGAGACCCGGCCCAGGGCGGCGTTGAGGGGGCTGATGCGGTACTTGAAGCCGAAGGAGGTGTGCCGGAAGCGGGCGTACTCGTCCCCGTGCGGGTCCTGCGGGTCCTCCCCCGGGGCCTCGTTGCGACCGAGGCGCTCGTAGTGGCCGAGGGCGGTGGCCCGGCGGTAGACGGCGGCGTCGTCCGTGAGCAGGATGCCCCCTTCGCCGGCGGGGCAGAGCTTGCTCGTCTGCAGGGAGAAGGCCGCGACGTCCCCGAACGTGCCCACTTTCCGGCCCCGGAAGGTGGCGCCGTGGGCGTGGGAGGCGTCCTCCACCAGCTTGAGCCGGTGGCGCCGGGCGACGTCCAGCAGGGCGTCCATGTCGCAGGGCATGCCCCCGCTGTGCATGACCACGATCGCCCGGGTGCGGGGGGTGAGGCGGCGCTCCACGTCCGCCGGGTCGAGGCACAGCGTCTCCGGGTCGACGTCCGCGAAGACGGGGATGGCGCCGCAGCTGAGCACGGGCATGGCCGTCGCCCAGTAGGTGGCCGAGGGGGAGATGACCTCGTCCCCCGGCCCGAGGCCGAGCGCGAAGAAGGCGGCGTGCAGGGCCGCCGTGCCGTTGTTGGTGGAGAGGGCGAAGCGGACGCCGTGGTAGGCGGCGAACTCCGCCTCCAGCTGCTCGGCGACGGGGGAGGTCGACCAGTCCCCGCTGGCCAGCACCTCGTCGACGGCCGCCCGCTCCTCCGGCTCGACCAGCGGCCAGCGCGCGGCCTCCGTCTGGTCGAGCGTCACCAGCGCCGGGCCACCCAGCAGGGCCAGCCCCGAATCGGTCGCTCCCATTGGTCTCGCTGCTCCTTCCCGTGCCGCACGCGCGCTCGGGGTGCTCCCCGCCGGGCGTGCCGGCGGCCCGGGAGTCGTTGTACTCAATCGCCGGCGCTCTGGCCACGCGCGGCCAGCCCGGCCACCTCGGCCGCGTCCAGGGCGCGCCCGTAGAGGCGGACGCCGGCCAGGCTTCCGTAGAGGAAGTCGTGCGGGCCGGCGCCGAGGCGGAGCGGTGCGGCGGTCGACACGTCGAGCGCCGGGGCCGCCGCCGCCCCGCCGGCGGCGGCCTCCCGCCCGTCGACGTACAGGCTGAGCCGGCCCCCCTGCCGCACGGCGACGACGTGCCGCCAGCCGGGCGCGAGCGCCTCGGCGGTGGTCACCCCCGCCCCCGCCCGCAGGGCGGCGACGCGCCCCGAGGGCAGCGTGCCGGCGAAGAGGCGCCCGCCGTACTGGGCCATCGACCACACCCGGCGGTAGCGCACGTCCGGGGTGCGGTCGAGGCGACCGACCCGCGTCCAGGGCGACGCACCTGCGCCGGCCGCTGCCCCTTCCGGGTCGTAGCGGTAGACCTCGGCCAGGGGGAGGGTGCCGGCGTAGAGCTTCCCGTTGTAGGCGGCCATGCCCATCACCTCTTGCTCCTCGCCGAGGCGCCCGCAGTCCGTCCAGGTCTCGCCGCCGTCGTAGCGGAAGACGCGCCCCTCGGGCCAGGTGCCGGCGTGCAGGCGCCCGCCGTAGACGGCGAAGGAGTAGACCTGGGAGACCCCGGCCGGCCGGCCGCAGCCCGTCCAGCGCGCCGCCGCGCCCTCCCCGCCGTCGTAGCGCAGGACGCCGGCGCTCTGGTTTCCCGCGGCGTAGAGCGCCCCGTCGAAGACGCCGAGGGCCATCAAGCGGTACCCGGGGGTGCCGCAGGAGACCCAGCGGGTGCCCCCGGCGTGGCGGAAGAGCCCTTCGCTGTACATCGGGATGGCGTACAGGGCGTCCCCGTAGACGGCGAGGGCGGCGACCGAATCGCAGACCGGCGAACGGTACGGCGAGCCCGCCTCCGCCCCCGCCCCGGCCCGGGCGAGGACGTGCCCGGGGTCGAGCGGGCCGCCGTCCTCCCAGGAGACGCCCCCGGCGTAGCGGTAGACCCGCCCTCCGGGCGCCGGGTTGGGGGACTCGGGCAGGGACGAGCCCCCCGCCTTGTAGCGCGAGACGCCGGCGTAGAGGTCGCCGGCGTGGACGGCCAGGGCGGTGACGGCGTTGCAGCGGTCGGGCGCACCGCAGTCCTCCCAGCGGGTGCCCCCGGCGTAGCGGTAGACCCGCCCCGACTCGCCGGCGCCGGCCTCGTACGTCCCGGCGTAGAGGCCGCCGGCGTGGACGGCCAGGGACTTGACCAGCACCGCGTTGCCCGGCCGGCCGGCGTCCTCCCAGACGGGCTCGCTGCCGGCGTCGACGCCGAAGTAGACCTGCCGGCTGTTCGGCTGGTGGGAGGTGACCCCGGTGAGGTGCAGCAGGCCGAGGGCGAAGCCCCGGCGCGCGCCGGGGTCGAACTTGGCGCAGAGGTCTCCCAGTCCGTCGTCCAGCCGCTGCGGGACCCGCACCCGGGCGACGATCGAGAAGTCGCCGGCGCCGAGGCGCAGCCCGGGGGCGTCGGGCACGGTGACCTGCGCCCCACGCCCGTCGAACCCGGCCGCCCCCCCCGGCTGCGGACCGGGCAGGGGGCCGGGCACGCCGAAGTCGACCCCGCCGCCGGGGTGGCCGTGGTGCCCGTTCCCCGAGCCGTCGCGGGCGTCCCCCCGCAGGTCCCAGGCGGCGATCAAGCCCGCGTCCGTGTTCATGGCCCTGCCGTCCTTCCTGTGGCGCCACCCATCGTCGCCCACCGCCGGGCGGCGCCGCCCGGGGAGTATGGCGCCGGCCGGGCGGTGCGGCGCAACCGCCCGGCCGTTCGTTCGTAGGTTCGTAGGATGGTACAGTGCTGCCGTGACGCGGAAATCGATGACCGCAGGACGGGAATCGGAGCCGGGCGCCCCGGACGCCATCCGGGTCGTCGAGCGCGCCTTCGCGGTGCTCGAAGCGATCGGCGCTGAGCCGGAGGGCGTCCCCGTCGCCCAGGTGCGCGCCCGCACCGGCCTGCCCCTGGTGACGGTCTACCGGCTGCTGCGCACGCTGCAGGCGCTGGGGTACGCCGCCACCGATCCGGATACCGGGCGGTTCCGGGTGGGGTTGCGCGTGCTCGAGCTGCGCGGGCGAGTCAGCGACGCCGACCGGCTCGCCGGGCTCGCCCGGCCCTTGCTCAAGGACCTGATGCTGGCCAGCGGGGGACTGGCCCACCTGGGTCTGTACCGCCAGGGCGAGGTGATCTACGTCGACACCGTGCGCGACCTGCGCTCGCTCGACCAGTACGTGCCCCCGGGCCACCGCATGCCGGCCCACAGCGTCGCCCTGGGCAAGGTGCTGCTGGCGGAGCTGGGCGACGAGCAGCTGCGGCGGCTGGCCGAGGAGAAGGGGCTGCCGGTGCTGGCCAGCCGCACGATCGCCTCGGCCGATGAGCTGCTCGCCGAGGCGGCGCGGGTGCGCGCGGCGGGGTACGCGGTCGAAGCGGACGAGGCGGCCGAGGGATCGCGCTCGGTGGCCGCGCCGGTCCGGGACTACACCGAGCGGGCGGTCGCCGCGCTCGCGGTCTCGGGGTTCGTCGACCGCCCCCTGAGCCGCTTCGGCGACCAGCGGCGGGGGGAGCTGATCGCCTTGGTGACCGACGCCGCGCGCCGGCTCTCCGCCCGGCTGGGCTTCGTGCCCTCGCCGGGGAGCGAGCCGGTGGGGGCGTGGCAGCCGGCGGGGCTGTACCCCGCCACCAGCTGAGACCCGGCCGGCCCGGCGCGCCCCTGTCGGGGGCGCGCCGGGCCGGCCGGCGGGCAGGGAATCAGGGATGAGGAGGAGCGGAGGCATGGGCGGTTTGGTTCCGGTGTACCCGGTAGCGCGCGGCGGCCGGGGAGCGGCGGCGGGGAGCGGGATCTCCCGGCGGCGCCTGGGCGGCGGACTGGCGGCGCTCGGCGCCGGGCCGCTGCTCGGTCTGGTCGCCGCCTGCGGCGGCGCGGGCGAGGCGGACACGGCGCCGGCGCCGGCGGCGGGGCCGGTGACGGTGACCTACCTCTCCCACCTGGGGGAGACGCACCCCGAGGGGAAGGGCTACCTCGACCTGCTGACCGAGTTCAACCGCACGAATCAGGACAAGATCACCGTCGCCCTGGAGGAGGGGCGCCCGGCGACGCCGTACGACAAGATGCTCGCGCTCGCCGCCGCCGGGACGCCGGCGGACGTGGCCCGGATCGACAGCACGCGCAGCGCCTCCCTCTTCGTGCCCGGGGCGACGATGGACATGGAGGCCGTCCTGAAGCGGGACAAGGACTGGGCGAAGCAGAAGGCGGACATGTTCCCCGGGCACCTGGAGAACCAGGTGTGGGGGGGCAAGCTGATGAGCATCGCCAGCTACCAGGCGGTGCAGGGCATGGTCTACAGCCCCAAGCTGCTGAGCCGCGCCGGCGTGCCCCTGCCGAAGCAGGGCTGGACGTGGACGGACTTCAAGGAGGCGGCCCAGAAGGCGAGCAAGCCGCCGGAGACGTGGGGGCTGAGCTTCGCCTGGATCATGCACCACCTGCTGAGCTGGATGGGCACCATGGGCGCCTCCTACGTCTCGGCGGACAAGCGCAAGATGACGGTCAACACCCCCGAGGTGCAGGAGACGGCCGAGTTCGTGCTCGGCCTGATCCGGGGGAACCTGACGGCGGGGATGCCGAACACGGAGCTCTTCCGCAAGGGCACAGACGAGGCGGTGTTCGAGCAGAACGGGCCCTTCCGGATGCCGACCTACCGCCAGAACGGGATCACCGACTTCGGGGTCATCCACCACCCGGTGCACCCCCAGAAGAAGGTCGTCGCCGGCTACGCCGACGGCTCGGAGATCGTCGTCTTCAAGGGCCCGCCGCCGGCGCGGCAGGCCGCCGCCGGGCGGGTGGCGCTCTACCTGAACGGGCCCTACGCCCAGGCCCAGCAGTGCATCCGGGTGACGATGGTCCCGGTGAGCAAGGCCGCGGCGAACGCCAAGGAGCTGCAGGACTACCTCAAGACGGACCCGCAGCACAAGGCCTTCGTCGACGTCGCCTTCCAGGGGCGCTCCTCCCGCTTCCCCTCGCTGCCGTCCTACCAGAAGATCGTCAACGAGACGATCACTCCCGGCGTGGCGGACATCTACGCCCAGAAGATCAGCGTGCGCGACGGCCTGACGGACATCCAGCAGCGCACCCAGGTGCTGCTGGACGAAGACCTCAAGTCGATCTCGTGAGCCCGGAATCGCCGACTCCCGATCCGCCGGCGGCCGGGGGAGGGCCGCCGGTGACCCGGGCGGACGTCGCCGCCGGATTGGGGCGGCTGGGCATCGCGGCGGGCGAGACCGTCTTCTTCCACAGCTCGCTGCGCAGCCTGGGGCACGTCGACGGCGGGGCGGACGCCGTCGTCGACGGCGTCGCCGACGCCGTCGGGCCCCTGGGGACGGTGGCCGTACCCACGTTCACCCTCCTGGGACGGGTGGGGCCGTTCGGCTCCTGGTACGACCACGAGCAGAGCCCGTCCACGGTCGGCGCGATCACCGAGACGCTGCGCCGGCGCCCGGGAGCGATCCGCAGCGTCCACCCCATCCACTCCGTCGCGGCGCTCGGCCGGCGGGCGACGGCGCTCACCGCCGGCCACCTCCTGGCCCACGGCCGGGTCAGCCCCTGGTGCGACGCCGCCTTCGCCTGGGGGAGCCCGTTCGACCTGCTCGCTCGCTGGAACGCCTGGTACGTCCTGCTCGGGGTGACCTACAACGTGCAGACGATCATGCACTACGTCGAGGCCATCGTCGCCGACGCCGTCGTGCAGCGGGCGCCGCCGGCGGCGCGGGGGGCGGTGGTGGCCGGAATCCGGCGCTGGGGGACGCCCGGCGTCTGGGCGTCGCTCGACCGCGTCCGGCTGGGCGAGGCGATTCAGGCCCGGGGCGCTTACGCGGTGACCGGGATCGGCGCGGCGACGGTCCGCGCCGCCCCATTCCAGACCGTGCTGGGGCACAGCCTCGACGTCGTCCTGGGCGACCCGGCGGCCTGGCTCAATCCCCCCTTCCGGGAGTGGATGGGCGCCCCCCCGGCGCCGCGCGCGGTGCTGGCGGCCTACACCGCGCCGGAGGGGGTGCCGCCGCTCGACCCGCCGGGTGGCGGCGCCGGCGTCTCCTGCGCCGGGAACGTCGCCCTCCCGTAGCGCACCCCCGCTCCTTGGGGCGCCCGGCGGCACGGCGAGCAGGGCGCCGGCCCCGTCCTGCCCGGCCGCCACTCCGCCTGCTGGTACCCTGCTCGCATCCTATCCCCGCGCGGGCCAGGCGGACCGCGGCGGGACGCCCGACAACCGGACCGGGAGGCGGCGCGCCCCGTCCGGGGGCGCCCCGGCCGTGGCGCCCGGGCCTGGCTCCAGGAGGCGCACCCGTGACCACGCCCGTGATCTTGCTCGGGTTCGGCGGCAACGTCGCCGACCTCCTGGATATGGTCGCCGACCTGAACGACGCCGGGACGCCCCCGCCGGACCACGCCGCGCTGGCCGGCGTCTCGGGGACGCCACCCTACGAGGTGCTGGGCTACCTGATCGACCGGGACGAGCTGCAAGGGCAGTCGGTCAACGGGCGGCCGGTGCTGGGGCGGCTCGCCGACGCGCCCCGGCTGGCGGCGCAGCACCCCACCGCGCGCTTCACCACCTGGATCGGGGGCGTCGACAGCTACCAGCGGCGGCCCCGGGTGGTGGCCGGGCTGGGGGTCCCGCCGCAGCGCTTCGTCACCCTGGTGCACCCCACCGTCTCGCTCTCCCGCGGGGCGCAGATCGGGCGGGGGGTGCTGATCTACGCCCACTGCACGATTTCCAGCAACGTGGTGGTCGAGGACCACGCGGTCATCCTGCCCAACGTGGCGGTCTCCCACGACGCCGTGGTGGGCGAGTACGCCGCCGTCACCACCAGCGTGACGGTCGGCAGCTCGGCGCGCATCGGGCGGGTCAGCTACCTCGGCACCGCCTGCTGCATGCTCCCCGGGGTGCGCATCGGCGAGGGCAGCCTGGTGGGGATCGGCAGCGTCGTGCTGCGGGACGTCGCCCCCTACACCGTGGTGGTGGGCAATCCGGCGCGCCGGCTGCGCGACGCCGCCCGTCCGGAGTAGGGCGCGGCCGGGCCGCAGCGCCCGGCGGGAACGGAGGGCAGGATGTATCTCGGGTCGTACGACGGGACGAACAAGAAGGTCTTCTTCCAGGAGCTGTGGCGCCACGAGCTGGAGGCGGCCCTGCCCCGAGCGCCGGCGGGAGGCGCCCCTGGGCGTCATGGGCGACCCCTTCGCCGCAAGCGCGGCGAAAGGGGAGCGCCTCTTCGGGGTGCTGCAGGCCCGGCTGACGCAGACCTGCCGCGAGCTGCACGCCATGCCGCTGCG
>DATLLM010000351.1:0-4660 GCA_035537855.1 Chloroflexota bacterium
GCCGAAGACCACAGCGCTCCCGGTGACCCCGGCGGCCCCGGCGGCCCCGGCGGCCCCGGCGGCCCCGGCGCCGCCGGTGCCGCAGACACCACAGACCGAGTAGGGCGCCCGCAACGCCCGGAAGGGCCGGCCCCGAGCGGAGTGAGTATGGTGAACGGAGCGACCGGGGCGAGCCGGACGACGGACGCCGGCGGTGCGGTCGGGCCCTCGAACGCGGGGGGGCCGGGTGAGAGCGCCGCCGGCACGCCGCCGGCGGCGCCGGCCGCTCCCGGCACGCCGATCTACATCTCGGAGCGGGTGCGGAACGTCCTCCTGGGGCTGCTGCTCTTCGGCCTCTTGCTCGTCTTCTGGGTGGCCCCCAGCGCCCTGGTCGTGCTGCTGGGCGGGGCGTTCGGCGCCGTGCTCCTCTCCGTCCCCGTCAACGCCCTCTCCCGGGTGCTCCCGCGGGGCCTGTCCGTCCTCGCCGTCTTCCTGCTCCTGTTCCTGCTCGCCGCCGTCGTCGTCCTGCTGGTGCTGCCCCCCCTGCTGACCCAGCTCGGGGCCGCCATCGCCGCCGCGCCGGACGCGCTCAGCCAGGTCGACGCGTTCCTGCGCGAGCAGGTCCTCGGCCCGCTGCAGGCGAAGGGGCTCCTCCCGGAAGGCGTCGACGAGGTGCTGAGCCGGCTCTACGAGTCCCTGCTGCGCAACCTGACGCAGTTCGCCCAGGGGCTCCTCGGCGGCGCCCTGGGCTTCCTCTCCGGGCTGGCCAACACCGGCTTCTTCCTGTTCACGCTCCTGGTCGTGACCATGTACCTGCTGGCGGACGCCGGGCGCATCGAGGCCGGCTACCTGCGCACCGTTCCGGTGGCCTACCGTCCCGACGCCCGGGCGCTGTGGCAGACCATGGGGCGCACCCTGTCTCGCATCTTCCTCGCCTCCATCACCTCCAACACCATCCAGGGCCTGGTCGCGTTCGTCGGACTGACCCTGATCGGCGTGCCCTACGCCGCCTTGCTGGGGGCGGTGATGTGGTTCACCGCCTTCGTGCCCCTGTTCGGCTCCTGGCTGGGGGCCATCCCGGCGGTGCTCGTCGCCTTCGCCGTCTCCCCGGTCGCCGCCCTGCTCACCGCCCTGCTCTACCTGTCCATCAACCTGCTGGACGGCAACGTGCTGACCCCCCGGCTGCAGGGGAGCGCCCTCTCGCTGCACCCGGTGGTTGTGCTGGTGGCGATCATCGCCGCCGGGGAGCTCTTCGGGCTCGCCGGGGTGATCGTGACCATGCCCATCCTGGCCGCCGTCACCGTCGTGACCACCTTCTTCCTCACCCGCCTGCGGGTGCGCCCGAAGGTGACCCCCGTGCAGATCGTGAATCCGCCGGCGCCGGCCGCGGCGCCGGTCCCCCAGGGAGGAGAATCACCGGCATGAGCGGAATCCAGGAGATCGCCCCCGGCGCCAGGGTGGCCGGCACGGACGGCGCGCTCGGGCGGCTGACCACCGTGGTCGTCGATCCCGTGCGCCGCCGCCTGACCCACATCGTCGTCGAGGGGGACGGGGTCGGGCCGAACGCGGTCATGGTCCCCGTGCAGCACATCGCCGCGGCGACGCGCGAGTCCGTCCGGCTGGACTGCTCGAAGGCGGACGTGAGCGAGATGCGGGAGTTCTACGCCACCCGCTACGTCTCGCCGGAGTCGCCCGAGGCGCAGCCGGTGATTCGGGCCTGGGAGAGCAACGTCGACCTGGCCTTCTCCTCCGGCTATCCGATGTACTACCAGCCCTACGTCCTCCCGGGAGGGGACGTCCCGGTCACCGACGAGCGCGTCCCCCCCGGCGAGACGGCCTTCTTCCGTGGCTCGCGGGTGCAGTCCAGCGACGGCAAGGACGTGGGCTCGGTCGAGGAGTTCATCGTCTCCTCCCGGGACGACGCCATCACCCACTTCGTCGTCCGCATGGGCCACCTGCTCACCGCCCGCGAGGTCGCCCTACCGCTTTCGACGGTGGCCTCGACGGCTGAGGGCGACGTCTTCCTGAAGCTCACCCAGGCGGAGGTGGAGCGCCTGCCGGCGGTGCCGGTGCGCCGGCACTACGAGTGGACGAGCAGCTCACCGGGGACGATGGAGCTGGTCTCTTTCGTCTTCGCCACGCCCGGCGGGGCGGAGCAGGCGCTGACCGTGGTGCAGGAGCGGGTCGCGGCCAACCACCTGCCCCGCCTGGACGCGGCCGTGCTGTCCAAGGACGCCTCGGGCAAGCTGCGCTCCCGCCAGCCGCACGACGTCTCCGCCGGCCGGGGGGCGCTGGTCGGCGCCGTCGTCGGCGGCCTGCTCACCCTGGTGGCCGGCCCCCTCGGGCCCATCGCCGGGGCGGCCGCCGGCGGGGCGATCGGGGGGCTGGGCGCCGGCGCCGTCGACCGGGGCGTCCCCGACCGCTACCTGGGCGACCTGGGGCGCACCCTGCAGCCGGGGACGTCCGCTCTGGTCGCGCTCGTGCACCCGGCGGCCGTGAACGCCCTGGTCGAGGACCTGCAACCCCTGGGGGGCAGCGTGTTGCGCCAGCTGCTGACGGACGAGATGATCAGCGGACTGACGGCCCCGTCCGGGTCGGAGCCGGCGGCCGCCGGGGAGACGCCAGGGGAGACGCCCGGGCGCCCCGGCGGGGCCTGAGGCCCCGCCGCGGTCGGGCCCCGATCAGGGCCCCGATCAGGGCGCGGGCGGCCCCAGGGGCGTGACCACGGCGCCGCTCGCGGAGCGGGCGATGCCCAGATCGAGGCGCGTCCGGCCGGCCGGCGAGCCCGCCGGGTCGCTCGGGCTGTAGCGCTGGAAGATGGCGGTCAGGCGGTCGCTCTGCTCGATGTCGATCGACACCAGGGCGCCGTCCGTGCCCCCGTACATCGGCTGCGGCGCGACCGTCCCGGCGTAGACCCCGTCGACGAAGACGAACCCCTGGTAGCCCTGCGGCCGGCACTGCGCGTCGGCCCCGGTCACCCCGTGGACGACGGTGACGCCCCAGCCGCTGTCGTAGCCGCCGAGGAGCGACCAGCCGGCGCCGGCCACCGCGCCGTCGGCGTCCGTCTGGGGCGCACGGAGCAGCCCGCTGCAGGCCGCCGGGAACGCCTCAGCCGCCCCCGCCGGCGGCGGGGACGGGTTGACCGGGGGCGCCGGCAGGGCGGCCCCGAGCTGGTTCCAGCCGCCGGGCGCGGCGTTCAGCCACGACCCGCCGCCGTCGGCCGCGGCCGCCGCCGCGTCCCCGGCGTACGCCGTCGCCGGCGGCGCCGGCAGGGAGGCGGCGCGACCGGGGGCGACCACCACCGGGCCGTCCGGACGCTGCAGCTGCAGGTCGAGCGCCGCCCGGCCCACCGGGCAGCACTCCGGCGTTTCCGGGTAGTACTGGGCGAACTCGGCCACCACGTGGTTCGGCGAGGCCAGCGCCCTGCTCCACAGGTCGCCGTCCTCGCCCGGGGCCAGCCAGCCGGGGGAGACGGTGCCGGCGAAGGCCCCGCCGGCGAAGACGAAGTCCTGGTAGAGCACCGGATCGCAGTTCTCGTCCAGGTTGATCGCCCCGCGCACCACCCGCACGTCCCAGCCGGCGGTCGCCCCGCTGAGCAGCGTCCAGCCGGCGGCGACCACCTGCTGGTCCTCGGGAGACTCCGGGGCGCGGAAGAACTGGGCGCAGCGGGCCTGGATCTGCACCGGGGCGGTGGCCGCCGAGGCCACGGAGGTCACCGGCGGGGCCGCCGGGACGGCCTTCCCCGGGGCATTCCACTGCTCGACCGATTCGCCGAGCGCCAGCGGCCCGGTGATCCAGGCGGAGTCGGCCAGGGCCACCGCCGGGCCACCCGGCGCCGCCGGCGCCAGCGCCAGGCCGAGAGCCAGCAGAGCCGCCGCCGCGCCCCGGGCGACACCGGGCCCGGCTCCCGGACGGGGACGCTTCCATCGTAGACGCATGCCAGCTCCTGTCCCTCAACGCGTTAGGGTCGCCCGCCGGTCGCGCTAGCGCAGCCGGAACGACATGATGATCATGAGCAGCCCGCCGACGAGGCCCAGCACCCCGAGCCCGATGGCCAGACCGGCGGCCGACCCCAGGGGGTTGGTCATGATCGCCAGCCCGAACAGCACGCCGAGGACGCCCAGGATCCCCGAGCCCCAGCCGGCGCCGCGGAACGCCTGGAAGATGGCGATGGCGCCCATGATGAGGCCGAAGATGCCGACCACGATGGCCGCCGTGGCCGGGACGGCCAGGGCGCTCCACAGGGGGTTGCGGATGACGTACATCCCGGCCAGGATGCCGATGATGCCGCCGAACAGCTTCCAGCCCCAGTCGCGGTGGTCGATGAAGATGCTGACCAGGCGGAAGATGCCGTCGATCAGCCAGTAGAACCCCAGGAACTGCACCACGACGAAGACCGTCTCCGCCGGATTGACCAGCAACAGGATCCCCAGGATCAGGGCGGCGATCCCTTCCAGGAGCACCAGCCACCAGGGACCCGGGCCCCGGGTCTCGGCCATCGGCATCGTGGCTGCGGTCATCGTTCTCTCTTCCTCCCTGCGTCCGGCTGCACCGGCCCGTCTCTGTGTTCCGCCCTCGAACGGGCACCGCCCATCGGGCCGGTGCGCCGCGCCGGCGCCCCCTCCGGCCCTCCGGCCGCGGCGCCGCGGCGCCGCGGCCTCACCCAGATTCGCGCCCGGCG
>DATLLM010000352.1:0-9859 GCA_035537855.1 Chloroflexota bacterium
TTCCGCGTGGTCGTCTTCCCCGTCATCACCGGCCGCACCGGCCGGGACCGGATCTACGACGGGTACCCCGACGTGGCCCTGGAGCTGGTCGCCAGCCGGACCTTCGACGGGCGCATCCAGCTGCTCGAGTACGCCCCGACCCTGCTGGCCGGGCCCCCAGGCGCCGGCCCGGCCGGAGCGGCCGGGGCCTAGTCACGCGCCAGCAACGAGACCGCAAGACGCAACCGACACCCCCATCACCGAAGGAGCAGCAACCGTGTCACTCGTCCGCGTCCACAACTTCTCCATCTCACTCGACGGCTTTGGCACCGGTGAGGGTCAGAGTCACGACGCCCACTTCGGTCACGCCGGGGAACGGCTGCACGAGTGGCTGTTCGCCACTCGGTGGTGGGAGCCGGGCGGGAGTGGTGGCGTCGACGACGTCTTCGCCCGGCAACACGAGCCAGGGATCGGCGCCGAGATCATGGGCGCCGGGAAGTTCGGCCACCCCGGATGGCACGAGGACCCGCACTGGAAAGGGGCGTGGGGCCCCAACCCGCCGTTCCACACGCCCGTCTTCGTCCTCACCCACCACCCGCGCCCGCCGATCGAGATGGAGGGCGGCACGACGTTCCACTTCATCGACGCGGCGCCCGCCGCGGCGCTCGAAACGGCCCGCGCGGCCGCAGACGGCCAGGACGTCCGCATCGGCGGCGGCCCCACGGTGATCCGCGAGTTCCTGGCCGCCGGGCTGGTCGATTACATGCACACGGTGGTGGTCCCGATCCTGCTCGGCCGCGGCATGCGCCTCTGGGACGGACTGGAGGGCCTCGAGAAGGACTACAAGGTCGAAGCCACCTCCTCGCCCAGCGGCGTCACGCACGTGACGTTCACCCGTGCGGTCTGAATCGCCCCGGCCGGCCGGCCACGGACGGCCGCCACCCCATCGGACCCGCACGAGCCGCCGCCCGGGGTGGTAGGCGGCGTACGGCACCGCCGCCCGCTCTCCCGCGCCCCCGAATCTCGATACACTCGCGCCACTCGCTCGCGTTCTCCCCGCCTTGAGGTGGTCGCGTGCCGGCGCTCCGGTTGCCTGTGCGCTGACGGGAGGGGACTGGAGGAAGGGACTGGAGCATGAACCGTCGCGTCGCCCCGCGCACCCGCCGCACCTTGCTCAGCGCCGCCGTGGCCGGCGCCCCGGGCGCGCTCCTGGCCGCCTGTGGCCAGGGGGCCCCCGCCCCCACGGGGCAGAGCAGCGCCCCGGTCACGGTCACCATGTGGCACATCTGGGACACCACGCGCGTCGAGCCCTTCCACCGCTCGCTGCAGATGCTCACCGAGCAGCGCCCCAACATCAGGATCGACCCCACGGTGATGGCGGTGGCCCCGGATCGGGAGAAGGAGCAGAAGATCACCGCCGTCATCGCCTCGGGCGATCCCCCCGACCTGCTGATGGTCAACCAGGGCATCTTCGCCAGCGTCGCGGGCGCCGGCTCCATCGTCCCCCTGGACGACGTCCTGAAGCGGGAGCGGATCAGGTCGGACGAGTGGTACGAGGGGGCCTACACCTCCAGCCTGTGGAACAAGAAGCTCTACGGCCTCCCCGCCGTCAACAGCGGCCCCCGCCTCCTCTTCTCCAGCAAGGCCTTCCTGCGCGAGGCGGGGCTCGACCCGGAGAAGCCCCCGCAGACCTGGGAGGCGCTGCAGCAGGCGAGCCGCCAGGTGACCCGGCGCCAGGGCGAGCAGTTCGAGCGCACCGGCTGGCAGCCCGCCGCCGGCACGTTCGAGTGGCTCATCTTCGGCCTCAACGGGCGCATCTTCTCCGCTGACGGGAAGAAGGTCGCCTTCGGAGGCACCGAGGGCCAGCAGACGATCGAGTATCTGACCGACTTCGTGTGGTCGATCTACGACGGCCCCGCCCGGCTCACCGCCGGGGGCGGCGGGGGGGCCTTCCAGCAGGGCACCAGCAAGGCCGGCTTCAACGTCAGCGGCCCCTTCCAGGTGACCCAGATCCTGGAGGGGGCGCCCCAGTTCGAGTTCGGCGTCGCCCCCTTCCCCCGTCCCGAGCGGGGCAAGCTGGCCGATCAACTCTTCGTCAACTGGATCTACGCCACCCCCACCGTCTCCAGCCGGCGCGACGCCTCCTGGGCCGTCGCCGAGTGGGCCGGCCACGGCGAGGGCCACCGCTGGTTCATGCTCGACCAGAAGCGCCCCGGGGTGATCAAGAAGTACAACGACGACCCCGCCTACCCCCGCATCAACCCCCACTGGAAGGTGATCAACGAGATCCTGGACCGGTACACCGTGCAGGATCAGGTCGTCCCCGGGCGGGGGGCCGTGATCGCCGCCATGGTCAATCAGCTCAACCTCGTCTTCCGGCGCGAGATCAGCGTGCGCGACGGCCTCGCCAACGCCGTGCGCGACGCCCAGCAGGAGCTGGACACGGCCTGGTCGCAGCTCGGGAGCGCACGGTGATCCCCGCCACGGGCACCCCGGGCGCCCCCACGCACACTCCCGACGTCCTCGTCTGCGGCGGGGGTTGCGCCGGGCTCGTCGCCGCCATCGCGTCCGCCCGCAACGGGGCCCGCACCCTGCTCGTCGAGCGGGCCGGCTTCGCCGGGGGGATCATCACCAACGCCGGCCTCCCCTACTTCGACGGCATCGCCGATTTCCACGAGAAGCGGGTGGTGACCCCCGGCATCCCCCTGGAGCTCCTCGCCGCCAGCGGGGTCTGCCCGCCCGGCGCCACCCACCTCACCTCCCACAACCCCACCATCGCCAGCGTCGAGCGCTTCAAGCTCCTCGCCGACCGCCTCATCCGGGCCGAGCCCACCCTGGAGGCCCTCTTCCATTCGGTCGCCTGCGAGGTCACCCTCGACGGCGACCGCGTCGAAACCGTCTACCTGGCCAACAAGGCCGGCCTGGCCCGCGTCCGCCCGAAGGTGGTGATCGACTGCACCGGCGACGCGGACGTGGCCGCCCGGGCCGGGGCCCCGGTGGAGTCGAGCCCCGAGAAGAACCCGGCCACGTTGCACTTCCGCATCGGCAACGTGCGGCGCCCCGAGACCCCGGAGGGTCTGCGTGACCTCAGCCGGCGCTGCCGGGAGGCCGTGGTGCGGGCCCACGAGCGGGGGGACCTCCCCAGCTTCTACGGTCCCGGCGTGGGCTTCCGCTTCGCCCCGGACGAGATCTACGTGCACGCCGTCCGGGTGGGGGCGGACGGGGCCGATCCGGCCGATCTCACCCGGGCCGAGATGCAGGGTCGGGCGGACGCCTGGACGATGTTCGAGGCCTGGCAGCGGGAGGTCGCCGAGTTCGCCGATTCCTACTTCATCTCCAGCGGCCCCTCCATCGGCGTCCGGGAGACCCGCCGCATCGTGGGGCAGGTCGTCCTCACCGAGGCGGACATCACCGCCTCGCGCCCCTTCGAGGATGCCGTCGCTACCGGCTGCTGGTACCTGGATCAGCACCCCAACAGCGCCACGGTGGGCACCGCCAACCAGGGGCAGAAGATCCAGCCGGGGCCCTACGACATCCCCTACCGCTCCCTCCTGCCCCGGGGGGTCAGCAACCTGATCGTCGCCGGCCGCTGTCACTCCGCCACCCAGATGGCGGCCTCCTCCACCCGGGTCAACGCCACCGCCATGGCCATGGGGCAGGCCGCCGGCTACGCCGCCGCCCTCGCCGTGCGCGCCGGCATCAGCGCCGCCGACCTGGACGGGCGACGCGTCCGCGCGGCCCTCACCCGCGCCGGCGCCGGGCCCTTCGAGTCCGACGCCCACCGGGCCGTCGGGCCGAGCCAGAAGGGCCCCGAGGACGGTCTGGCCGCCGCCGGGCGCGCCGGGGACGCAGCCCCGGCCCGCCTGCGGGGCCGGTAGCGGGCGCGCGCATGCCGGACCGGCCCATCGGTCGAGGCGGGCCGGCCCGGCCGCCGGCCTCCACCCCGGCGCCGGCCACCCGGGAGGACCGGGTGGCCGAGATCCGCCGGCTCGGAACGGAGCGGCTGCGCCGGGCCTACGATCCGGAGCGGGGCCTCGTCGGGAGCGACGCCCCGTGGGCCCCCGGGACCCGGGCCCACCGCCCGCCGGACTCGCTCTGGCTGGCGTACGCCCTGCTGACCGCCGGCGAGGCCGGGGCGGCCGCCGACCTCGTCGCCCTGGTGCTGGAGACCCAGGAGCGCTCGCGCGAGCACCCCCACCGGGGCAACTTCCGCTGGCTGGCGGACGACCAGGAAGTGACCGACCTCAACGCCGTGCAGTTCGCCCTGCGGGCCCTCCTCCCCCTGCTGCTCGCGCACGGGCCGGCGCTGCCGGCGCCCCTGCTCGACCACTGCCGCGTGGCCGTCCGCCTGGCCCTGGAGGAGCAGGAGCGTCTGGCGGTCGCGCCGACCTACACCAACATCCACCTGATGGCCCTCTACTCGCTCCTGGTGGGCGGGCAGTGGCTGGGAGACGGGCGATTCGCCGATCTGGGCCACGAGCGCTGGGACGCCTGGGTCGCCTTCACCGTCGGGAACGGGGCCCCGCACGAGTACAACAGCCCGGGCTACGGCGCGACCGACCTGAGCGCCCTGGCCGCCCTGCACCAGCACGTGGCCGACCCCCGGGTGCGCCTCCAGGCCCGCCTGCTCTACGAGCGGATCTGGCTCCATCTGGCCCTCCACCTCCACCGCCCCACCGGGCAGCACGCCGGGCCGCACAGCCGCTGCTACTGGGAGGCGATGACGGGGGGGCGGAGCGGGCTCCACGACCTCCTCTGGCGCGAGACGGGCTGGCCGTGGCTCCTGGACGGCGGGCCGCCGGCGTCGGTCGAGCTGGCCTCGACCGAGCACTGGCTGCCGGACGCCGTGCGGGGCTGGCTCGCCGGCCGCCCCGGGCCCGACCCCCTGGCCGCGTACGAAGTGCGGGAGACGGCCAACCGGGCCGAGGGGGCCGACCTGACCACCTACTTCACCCCGAGCTACGCGCTCGGCACGGCCAGCCGCACCTACGGGATCGGGCAGGACGACTACTACATCGAGCATCAAGCCAACCACCTCCTCCTCCACTACCGCCGCGCCGGGGAACCCTCCTGGGGCATGGTCTACTCCCGCTACGTGGTCAACGACCGCCACCGGGGCACCCTGAGCGCGGCGCCCGATCGGCCGGCGACGGCCAACTTCTACGACCAGGGGAACTTCGCCGCCGTCCAGCAGCGTGGGAAAGCCGTCGCCCTGTACGCCCTCCTCCCCCAGCCGGAGCCGGTCGCCTCGCTCAAGACGGTGGTCGTCTTCCCGCCCGTCGCGGCGCTCGACGAGGTGTGGGTCGACGGGCGCCGGGTGCCCAAGGGGGCGCTGCCCCGCCCGGTGCGCCTGGGCGAGTGGGTGGTCGTCGCCGACGGCGACGTCTACATCGGGGTGCGCCCGCTCGAGCCGTCGCGCCTGGGCCGGGAGGCGCCCCTGGTGCTGGAGCGCGGGCCGCAGGGCGAGCTGTGGCTGAGCGTCTACAACTACCGGGGACCGGCGAAGCGATTCTGGGACTACGCCTCCCTGCGGGGGGCGTTCTGGCGGGGCAACCTGCGGGCCGGCTTCGCCCTGGAGGTGGCCGAGCGCCGCGCCTACCGCTCCCCGGCGGCGCTCTTCGACCACCTCAGGCGGGCGGTGATCCGCGACGCCGTCGCGCCGACCGCCGCTTCGCCCGCACTCCGCACCGTCACCTTCACCAGCGGAACCGATACCCTGCAGCTGCTGTACGACCTGTGGTCGACCGCACCCGGGGAGCGCCGCCTGGGCGGGGAGGTCTACGACCCGCCGGCGCTCGCCTCGCCCCTCGCGGTGCAGGGGAGCTCCGGCCGGCTGGCGGTTGGGCAGGCGACGCTGGAGACGGCGCCGCAACCGGTGTGGCTTATCGCCCGGGAGGACGACGCGGCGACCCGCAGCTGGACGGCCGTCAACCCGACGGACCGGCCGACTCCCTTGCGGCTGGAGACCCCGCTCGGGGTGCTCACGGCCGAACGGTGGGGGCTGGGGCGCCTGGAATGGCACGCCCCGGCGGGTGAGGCGCCGTCGCTCGCGGTGGACGCGCTCCGGCCGCCGGAGGGACTCCGGCTGCCGGCCGGCCTGACCCTCCGGGGCTAGCCGTGCCCGTCCGCGCAGGCTGCGTACCGGTCAGGCCTGCCTCTCCCTGGCGGGCCCGGGACGTCCCGCTCCCGCGCTCGCCGGGCGGTCCGCTCGGAGCGGAAGTGAGACGATGGGGTGGCGCTCGAACGCGCCGGCGCACCCCCCGGGGCGCGGGCCGGCGTATCACTATGCGAACATCATCGCTGGCCGGGTGTGCGCCGCGGCGGGAGCCGGGGCGGGCCGGCGGGCCGTACGCGGTCCCGCCGGCGACGGGGGAAGGGCATCGTGGCGGGAGCAACGGGCGGGGGCAGCGGGCCGAGTCTCTTCGTGATCCTTCCGGGCGCGACGACGGTCCGGCCCGAGCGCGACGGCGCCGACGGGACGGCGACGCTCAAGGGGCAGCTCCAGCTCACCGTCTCGAACACCACCGACCGGCCCTTGCGCGGGCGCGTCCGGGTCGTGCCGGAGGACCAGGCGCCGGAGGGCTGGGTGCGCGTCGGGGAGCCGGAGCGCGACTTCCCGCCGCGGGGGACGCACACCTACGCCGTGGCGGTGACCCTCCCCCCGGGGACCTCCGGGAGCTTCAAGTACCGGCCCCACGTCGCCTGGGCGGACTCGCCGGACGACTACTCCTATCCCGGTCCGGTCTTCACCGTCGAGGCGGCCCCCGGGGCGCCCCCGCGGCGGGGTCTCCCGTGGTGGCGCATCGTCCTCTTCGCCCTGCTCGCCCTGCTCGCCCTGCTCCTGCTCGGGTACCTCGTCCTGCGCCTCGTGCGGCCCCCGGCGCCCCCCGCGCCGCGGGTCGTGGCGGAGGGCCGGCTGACGCTCCCGGCCGAGTCCGCCGCCGACCTCGACGTCGCCGGGGGCGGCGTGGCCACCGGCGCGCAGCCCGGCTTCGGGGCGACGGATCTGCAGAACGTGCCCGGGGGCTTTCCCGTCCTCCAGAACGTGCGCCCGGTCAACGGGGCCAGCCTGGCGGAGGCTCCCGGGGCGTCGACGCCCGGCCTGGACGAGTGCCGGCGCGCGACCTACCAGCCGGCGGGGGTCCCCTTCAGCAGCCTGTACGTCGGGGGGCACCTGTGCGTGCGCACCAGCCAGGGCAACCTGAGCCTGGTGCGGGTCGTCCGCCTGCCCCCGTCGGCGCCGCAGGCCTCCGTGGTCGAGATCGTGTTCACGACCTGGCAGGAGTGACGCGGCCCCGGGGCCCCCGGCCGCGGCCGGCGCGGCCTGTCAGCGACGTGTCACCGCGCGGATGGTGCAATGTCACGGGATGGTGGCGCACTATCCCCGCGGGGGACACAGCTGCCCCCTTCTAGCCACCAGCGGTGGGATGCAGAGGGGAGACGGTACCGTGCAGTCGCAACTCGCGGGTGCCGAGCCGGCGACGGAGCGCGCCGGGCTGTCGACGGGAGAGGTGGGGCGGACCGAGGCGAGCGGGGGCGGGGCGATCCGCACGCCCGACCAGCGCGTCCGCGTGTTCGTGAGCTCGACGCTGCAAGAGCTCGCCCCGGAGCGGACGGCGGCGCGGGAGTCGATCGAGCGGCTGCGGCTGGCGCCCGTCCTGTTCGAGCTCAGCGCCCGCCCGCACCCGCCGCAGGACCTGTACCGGGCCTACCTGGCCCAGAGCGACGTCTTCGTGGGGATCTACTGGCAGCGCTACGGCTGGGTGGCCCCCGGGGAAGACGTCTCCGGCCTGGAGGACGAGTACCAGCTGGCCGCGGGCCGTCCCGACCTCCCCAAGCTGATCTACCTCAAGGCGCCGGCCCCGGAGCGGGAACCGGCGCTGAAGAAGCTCCTGGAGCGCATCAAAGCCGACGACGCGGCCTCCTACAAGACGTTCGGCACCCCGGAGGAGCTGCGGGAGCTGCTGGAGAACGACCTGGCCGTGCTGCTCACGGAGCGCTTCGCGGCGGCGCGTTCCGGGGCGGCTGCGCCGCCGCTGCGCCGGCCGAACGCCCTGCCCGTCCAGCGCAGCGCGCTGATCGGGCGCGAGCGCGAGGTGGCCGCCGTCGGCGAGCTCCTCCGCCGCGAGGACGTCGGGCTGCTCACCCTCACCGGCCCCGGCGGCGTCGGCAAGACCCGTCTGGCCCTGCGGGCCGCCGCGGCGGTGCAGCAGCACTTCCGGGACGGCGCCGTCTTCGTCCCCCTGGGAGCGGTGCGCGACCCGGGCCTGGTGGCGTCGGCCGTCGCCCAGGCCCTCGGCCTGCGCGAGACGGGCGGCGCGGGGCCGGCGGAGGTCGTGGTGACGTACCTGCGGGAGCGGGAGCTCCTGCTCGTGCTCGACAACTTCGAGCAAGTGGCCCCGGCGGCCCCGATCCTGATCGACTTCCTGGACGTGAGCCCCGGGCTCACCCTGCTCGTCTCCAGCCGCACGCCGCTGCGGGTGCGCGACGAGACGGAGTTCCCAGTGCCCCCGCTCGCCGTGCCCCCCACGCCCGAGCCCGGCCCGGAGACCCGTCGCCCGGGCGAGGGCCTCCCCGCTGCCCCGGCGGTCGAGCTCTTCGTCCGGCAGGCCCGGGAGGCCCGCACCGGCTTCCGGCTGACGCCGGAGAACGCCCCGGCGGTGGCCGAGATCTGCCGGCGGCTGGACGGGCTCCCGCTGGCCCTCGAGCTGGCGGCGGCCCGCATGAGCGTCCTCTCTCCCGCCGAGCTCCTGGCCCGCCTGGAGCGCAGCCTCCCGCTCCTCGAGGGTGCGACGCGCGACGCCCCGCTCCGCCAGCGGACGATGCGCGACGCCGTGGCCTGGAGCTACGACCTGCTGGACGCCGAAGCGCAGGCGCTGTTCCGGCGCCTGGCCGTCTTCTCCGGCGGCTGGACGCTCGAAGCCGCCGCGGACGTGGCCGGCCCCGGTGTGGACGGGGCGCTCGGTGGCGGAGCGGGCGAGGCGGCCGGCGGCGCCCCCGGTGCGACCCTGCGCCGCGCGCACGTCGCCACCCTGGACGCGCTGGCGCGCCTGGTCGACAGCAGCCTGGTGCAGCAATCCGAGGGCCCGGACGGGGGCATACGGTTCGGCATGCTGGGCGTGGTGCACGAGTTCGCGCGGGAGCGCCTGGAGTCCGCCGGCGAGCTCCCTCCCCTGCAACGGCGCCACGCCGCGGCGTTTCTGGCGCTCGCCCAGACCGCCGAGCCGCAGCTCACCGAGCCGTCGCGCTGGGTCTGGCTCGACCGTCTGGAGCGGGAGCACGACAACCTCCGCGCGGCCCTGGAGTGGTGCGCTGCGCCGGGCGGCGACGCCGACGCGGGGCTGTACCTGGCCGGCGCCCTGATCTGGTTCTGGTACCGCCGGGGGCACCTCGCCGAGGGCCGGCGCTGGCTGGAGGCGATGCTGGCGCGGGCCGAGGCGGCGGGCGCCGCCGGGGACGCCCCCGGTGACGCCCCCGGGAGCGCGCCGGACGCGACCCCGCGCGCGGTGGCCCGCGCCAAGGTGCTCTACGGCGCGGGCGGCATCGCCTGGGTGCAGGGCGACCTCACGGTCGCGCGGGCGCGCCTGGAAGACGGCCTGGCCGTCTTCCGCCGCGCCGGTGAGCGGCGCCTGGTGGCCCGCGCCCTGACCGTGCTCGGGCTGGTGCTGACGAGTCAGGACCAGGCGGCGGCGGCCGTGTCCCACCTCGGCGAGAGCCTGGGCATCGCCCGGGAGGTGGGCGACCGGGCGTGGGAGGCGTTCACCCTGCGCTCGCTGGGCGACGCGACCTTCGTCGCCGGCGACGCGGCGGCGGCGCGCGCGCTCTTCGGCCAGAGCCTTCGCCTCTACGAGGCGTTGGGTGACCTGGGCGGGGAGGGCGG
>DATLLM010000353.1:0-4593 GCA_035537855.1 Chloroflexota bacterium
GCCCCCGCTGTCCCGGCCGTCTGATCCCCACCGTCCGCAACCGACTTCTACCCGCACCCGGCAGCCCCGACCAGCGACACCCTCCAGGCAGGTTATGACCGCATCCGACCCCGCCGTCGCCGAGCCGAGCACCGAGCCGAGCACCGAGTGGACCGGGGCGTCCGTCGACGCCCCGGCGCCGGCCGGCCGTCCCGATCACTCCGCGCTGCAATCGCTCAAGAACATCGTCACCAACTACGGGGCGCTGTTCGTCCTCTCCGTCTCCAACATCCTGCTGACGCCCATCCTGCTCACCGCCCTGGGGCCGGTGGACTACGGCATGCTGCGGCTGACCAGCTCGATGATCGGCTACATGGGCCTGTTCGACCTCGGCGTCAGCACCTCCATCATCTACTTCGTCGCCCGCTACCACTCCACCGGCGAGCGCCAGGCCCTCGACCGCTACGTCACGACCGTCTTCAACGCCGTCTCGCTCCTGGCGGTGGTGGTCATCGCCGTCTGCGCCGTGGCCGCACCGGCGTTTGCGACGTTCCTGGGCGTCCCCCCCGACTCGCTGGCGACGGGCACCGCCGTCGTCCGCCTCAGCTCGCTCTGGTTCACCGCCCACCTCCTCGGCGGCGTCTTCGGGGGCGTCCTCATCGGGCGCGGGCGCTTCGACGTCAACAACCTGATCTCCATCGCCTACTCCCTGGCCACCTTCCTGGGGACGTTCGCCCTCATCCGCCTCGGCTACGGCCTCATCGCCGTCGTGCTGCTCAACGTCGTCACGGCCGCGGCCGGGGCGGCCGGCCGCGCCACGGCGGCCGGGACGATGCACCTGGTCCGGGTCGCCATCGGGCGCGTCTCCGGCGCCGTCCTCCGGTCCAGCATCGGCTACGGCTTCTGGTCCTTCCTGAACAACGTCGCCGGCACGCTCTCCTTCGCCGCGACGGACATGGTCGTCCTGGCCCGGGTCCTCGGCGTCTCCGGCGTCTCCGTCTACGCCGTGGCCGTCGCCCCGGTGGCCCTCGTCGCGGAGTTCGTCTTCCAATCCGTCGACGTCTTCCAGCCGGTCATCACCAACCAGACCTACCGCCGGGACAGAGCCGGCGGCGAGTCCGGAGGCGTGGCCAGCGTCGGCCCCTCATTCCTCCTGCTGATGAAGACCAGCGTCCTCCTCGGCTGGGGGCCCACGCTGCTGGTCTGGCTGGCCGGGCGGCAGGTCCTCGCGCTCTGGGTGGGCGAGATCGGCGTCGTGGCCGGCGACCTGCTGATCGCCCTGTCCTTCGCCTTCGGGTGGAACTACATCGGCCACGCCGCCGGACTGGTCCTGCTGGGGACGGCCAAGCACCAGATGCTGGGCGCGGTCGCCCTCGTCGGGGCGATTCTCAACGTGGCGCTCTCCTACATCTTCACCGTCCACTTCGGGCTCCTCGGCGTCGCCTTCGGCACCTCCGTCGTCATGGGCGTGACGGAGATGATCATCCTCCCCGTGTACACCTGCCGGCTGGTCGGACTGCCCCTCCGCAAGTACGTCGACCTCATCGTCCGCGCCGCCGTCTGCCTCCCGGTGGCCTACGGCGCCGGGCTGGCCGCCGGCGTGGCGACGGCGGGACCGCTGGGGGTGTGGGGGGCGACGGCCGTGGAGTGCCTCGTGGGCGGAGCGCTCTTCCTGGCCTCCTTCTGGTTCGTGATCCTCGCCGGCGGGGAGCGCGATCTCCTCCTGCGCGTCGTCCGCGACATCCTGCGGCGGCGAGGATCGGCGAGATGAGCCGCCGTCCGGCGGCGCGGTCGCTCCGGGTGCGCCACCTCGTCCCGGCCCTGGGGCGTGTCCCCCGGCCGGGGACGCCCGAGGGCACCAGCGGGCTCGTCGGGAGCGCGCTGGGCATCGCCCGCGCCCAGGCCGGCCGGGGGCACCGGGTCGAGCTCCACGGCTGGCGTCCGGACGGTGGGCCGGGGCGCTACGGGCTGGACGGCGTAGACGTCCGGGTGACCCCGGGCTGGCGCTGGGCGCGCATCCCCCGGATCGACGGCCGGGTCATCGCCCCGCTGCTGGCGGGGGCCGCGGTCGCCGGGCCGGCGGACGTCGTCCAGGCCTACACCGACCCGCACCTCCTGCTCGCCCCCCGCGCACGGGCCCGGGTACTCCACTTCCAGACGCCGGTGCCGGCGTCGCCCACCGGCTTCTACGGGCGCCTCGCCGGCCGGGCGGACCTCATCGTGTGCTGCAGCGATTTCATCGGCCGGCAGGTGCGCTCCCGGCTGGACTTCCGGCCCGACCGCGTCGCCGTCGTGCACAACGGGGTCGACCTCGCCCGCTTCGCGGCGGCGGCCGGGGCCGGCCGCGAGGCCTGGCGCCGGCGGTGGCGAATCGACCCGGACGAGTTCGTCCTGCTCTACGTGGGGGCCGTCGTCCCCCAGAAGGGCCTGCTGCACCTGCTGCACGCGCTCGCTCGCCTCCGCCCGGCGCGCCCCTGCCGGCTGCTGGTCGCCGGGGGGGCCGGCCTGTGGCCGACGGCGGACGAGCCCTACCCCAAGGAGACGGGGGGCTACGCCGGCGCCGTCCGGGAGGCGGGGGAGGCTCTCCCGGTGACGTGGCTGGGGGTCGTGTCCCAGGAGGAGATGCCCGGCCTCTACGCTCTCGCCGACCTCTTCGTCTGCCCCTCGGAGTGGGACGAGCCCTTCGGCACGGTGAACGTGGAGGCCATGGCCGCCGGGACGCCGGTGGTGGCCTCGCGTGTCGGGGGCATCCCGGAGGCGGTGACCGACGGCGAGACCGGGCTCCTCGTCCCGCCGGCCGATCCACCCGCCCTGGCTGCGGCCCTGGAGGCGCTCATCGACGACGCCGGCCGGCGCCACCGCATGGCGGCGGCGGCCCGGGCCCGCGCCGCCGCCTTCACCTGGGAGCGGGCCGCCGCGCGGCTGGACGAGCTGTACCGGGAGGTGCTCGGGTGAGCCTCCCGCGCCGCGCGCTCCTCCTGGACGCCGTCCTGCTCCTGCTGGTCTTCGCCGCGTACCGGGCGGTGCTGGCGGCGGCGGGCGGCCCGTCCGGAATCCCCTACTGGGACGAGTACGACTTCCTGCACATGGCCGGCCGCCTCTACGAGACGGGGCGGTTCGTGCGCTCGCCGGAGACCTCGTCGCTGGCCGTCGTCCCCACCTACTGGGGTGTCCTGTTCGTTCGCGTGGCCGGCATGTCCGCGGACACCCTGCGCTTTTCGGTGCAGGCCCTGGCGTACGCCGGCGCGGTCGCCCTGGACGTCTGGCTGCTCGGGCGCGGTCTGGGGCGCTGGGCGCGGCTGATCGTCATCGGCGCCCTCTTCGGCGGGCCCCTGACCGTGGGCCTGATGAACGCCTACACGTCGGACGTCATCTTCGTCACCCTGCAGACGGCCGCCCTCCTGCTCCTCCTCACCGGCCTGGCGGGGCAGCGGCTGCTGTGGCTCGTCCTCGGATCGGGCGCGGCCGTGCTGGCGTTCGGGGCGCGGGAGATCGCCGCCGCCCTCCTGCCGGGGGTCCTGGCGGGGCTCTGGCTCCGGCGCGCCGCGGCGCCGGCGTACCTCGCCGCCGGCGGCGCCCTCGTCCTGACCCT
Source organism: Chloroflexota bacterium (assembly GCA_035537855.1). Classification (GTDB taxonomy): domain Bacteria; phylum Chloroflexota; class UBA11872; order UBA12225; family UBA12225; genus DATLLM01. The sequence goes on from DATLLM010000353.1 coordinate 3,572, forward strand.
GCTGCTCTACCTCGGCCTGGGCCTCCACGCCCGCTCCGGCGGCGGGGCCGAGCACATCTGGGGGGCCTTGCGGCAGACCGCCAGGGTCCCTTTGAGTCCGGGGCACGGCCTCTCCCGACTCGTCCCCCAGGTCGCCTACCTCTCCGTGCACCTGCTCGAGGCGGCCGCGCTGAACCTGGTCCCGGTCGCCGTGCTGGTCGCCCGGGGGCTGCCGGCGGCCGTCTCCACCCGGGCCGGTGATCCGCGGGGGGCCCGGGTGGTGCGGGGCGTGCTGGTGGCCGCGTCGGCCGTTCTCGCCGCCGTCGACCTGCTCCGCCTCGCCGGACGGGGGGCGCCCTGGTGGCAGCTGGGGCAGCTGGTGGGGGTGCCGCTGCTGGTACAGGACCCGCAGGCTGCCTCCGGTCTGCCGGCCGTCCTCTGGCCGGCGGTGGTGCTCCTGGCGGACGTCTCCCTGGTCGTCCTCCTGGGTGGCCTCGCGGCCGCCGCCGTCGGACGGGGAACGCGGCTCCCGGCGCTGACGCTGGCGGTGGCGGCGGCGGCGACGGTACTGGTCATGGCGCTGGTGGACTCCGTCATCAGCCGCTACGCCGTTGCCCTGCTGGCGCCGCTGGCGATGGCCCTGGCGCTGGCCATTCCCCGCCCCCTGGTGGGGCGCCGCACGCTCCTCGCCGCCAGCGGCTGCCTGGTGACGCTCTTCGCCGCCTCCCTCGTCGTCTACCGGGACTACCGCGTCACCACGGCCGCCCTCTGGGCGGGCGCCGGCGGCTTGCGCGACGCCGGAGTCCCGGCCCGGAGCATCTACGCCGGCTACGAGTACCTGGGGACGCAGGGCGTGTTCAGCGACCGCGCGGCGGCGATGCAGCCGGGGGAGTCCTGGAACGAGGTGGTGATGCGCATCGATGCCCCGTACGTGGTCGCCGTTGGGGCCCTGCCCTCTGGCTACGATGAGGTGGAGGCCCGGCAGCTGGACGTCCTCCCCGGCATCCGGCGTACGATCGTGGTCGGCCATGCGCGACCGTAGC
>DATLLM010000354.1:0-2469 GCA_035537855.1 Chloroflexota bacterium
CCGCCGGGCCGAGCACCGCCCCGGCCAGCGCCAGGGCGGCGACTCCGCGGGAGCGCTCCAGGACTTGCCTTCTGTTGGATGCCATCGTCAACCCCTGTTCCCTTACCTCGTGCCAGCCGACGGTTCGCGGCTTCGTCCCCCCAACCAACACGCGGACGCGGAATCAACCATATCTGAGCCGGCCGCCGGTGGTCAACAGAACGCCGTCAGGAGCGTGCAACCTGGAGCGGAGCGGGGCGCGCACCGGCCGATACCGGTTCGCCGGAGCCGGGGGTCACTACAATAGGTCTGCCGCGTAGCCGGGGCGGCCGCCCCACCGCCGCCCCGCCCGCTTGCCAAACATGAACGAGCCAGCCGCCGTTTTCTTGCGCTGGGTGGACGAAGAGGTCGAGACGGCCAGCGGCAGCCGCCGCGTGCGCGTGGCCTGGCTCGTCCACGACGACCGGCAGGGGGAGGGGCCGCGGTACCTGGCCTACCTCGGCCAGCGACCCGCCGTCACCCCCCAGCTGATCGAGGAGGTGGAGAGCCTCTACCCCGACGTGCCGGTGAGCTGGGACGCCGTGCGCCAGCAGCTGGAGGGCGAAACCGGTCTGACCAACGTCGCCCGGCTGACGGACGACGAGCTGGCCCTCGCCCTGCGCGGTCTGGCCGCGGAGCGCGACCTCTCCCTGACCGACCTCAGCCTGCGCCTCGGCTACCGCCAGCGCTACGTCCTGGGCGAGGTGCTGCGCTTCCTCGACGACCCGGCCGCGGTCGCTCGCTTCGAGCGCACCTCGGGCAGCATCTTCGCCTACCTCGATCAGACGCACCCCGAGTACGCGTTCCTGCTGCTCAAAGCCCGCCTGCTCTTCTCGGGCGATGAGGAGGGGCTGCGGCGGGTCATCCGGGAAGAGCCGACGGCGTTCGGCGGTCCCGGCGCGCGCGAGCGGCGGGCCTACTGGCGGGCGCTGCTCGACGCCTACCGGGCGAATCAGAACGCCCCGCTCGACGGCGACGAGCGGGGCGAAGGGCGGTCCTGACCGGCCCCGGGGTGGTCACCCCGCGGCCGGCGCCAGGAGATCAGCCGCCTAGGAGGCGCTGCCGGGCGTGCTGTTCGAGGACGAGGGCGTGGTGCCGCCGGTCGTGCGGGCCGGCGGCGCCGCCGGAGCGGAGCCGGCGGAGGCGCTCGGCGCGCTCGACGAGCCGCTGGTGGTCGTGCCCATGCCGATGCCGTCGCCTGAGCCGGACGCGGACGCGGACGGTCCGGCCTCGCTCCCCTCACCGGAATCGGTCGGGGCCGCCGCCTGCTGGAGGCGCTTGGCCTTGTCCTCGGCGCTCTCCTGCACCTGGCCCCAGGCCTGCCGCAGCTCGACGCGCGTCTCGTCGAGGACCGAGCGCACCTCGCTCATGAGGTTCGTCAGGCGATCCTGCGTGTCGCCGAACTGCGTCTGAACGTCCGACTCCTTGAAGTACCGGGAGCCGTAAGCGGCGCCCCCGATGGCGCCGAGGACGATGCCCAAGAGGAACCCAAACATGTCGTACTTTCCCTCCCTCGCCGGCGGCGCCTGCGCGCCGGGCGAATGGTGTTTCGGACGCCCTGTAGCATTATCCGTGCCAGAAGCCGCGCCCGCGACCGGCGACTCCGCCGGCCACAGCGGTACCGTACACTGTAGGGCAATTCCCACCATAAAAGGAGGCCGGCGGGGCGTGTCGTTCTGCCGGAAGTCGCAAGACGATGGCTGATGTCACCCTCACCGCCACCCGGCGCACGGTCACCGGCAAGCGGGTGCGCGCCCTGCGCCGGCAGGGCCTCGTACCGGCCAACGTGTACGGCCGGGGGATCGAATCCGTTCCCGTGCAGTTCGACCTGCGCGATCTGCGGGACATCCTGATGCAGGCCGGGGCGACGCAGATCGTCGACCTGCACATCCACGGCGCCGACGGCGCCGAGGAGAGCGGACGCCATCCGGTGCTGATCGAGAACGTGCAGCGCAACGCGGGCACGGGGAAGATCCTGCACGTGGACTTCCGCCAGGTGGAGCTCAACCGCCCGGTGCGGGCGAGCGTGCCCCTGGTGCTGACCGGCGAGTCGCCGGCCGCGGTTCGCGGGGCGGTGGTGGTGCAGGCGCTGGACTCGCTCGAAGTGGAGGCCCTGCCCCGGGAGCTGCCGCAGGAGATCACGGTGGACATCAGCGGGCTGGTGGACACCACCTCCCAGGTGTCCGTCGGCGAGCTGACCCTGCCCGAGGGCGTCACGGCGCAGGCGGACGACTCCACCGTGGTGGTCAGCGTCGTCGCCAGCCGGATGGAGGAAGAGGTGGCCGCCGAGGTCGCCGAGGTGGCGGAGGCCGCCGCCGAGGCCGCCGCCGAGGCCGCCGAGGCCGCGGGCGAGAGCGCCGCGGACGAGGCGCCCGGCGACGCAGGCCCCGCCGGCGAGGCCCGCAGCGAGGGCGAGGGAGCCTGAGGCGGCGGCCCACCCGGGCCACCGCC
>DATLLM010000355.1:0-3553 GCA_035537855.1 Chloroflexota bacterium
GGCATCAGCGCACGTCCACCACGGCGGAGCGGTAGCCGTGGTTGCGGTACCAGCGGAGGGTGTTCAGGTAGCCGTAAGCGCGCACGCGGCGCACGGAGTTGAGCACCACCACGTCGTCGCGGACGGCCCCGTTGGGGGTCAGGGTGCGCACCGTCTCGGAGAGGACGCGGTCCTCGTGCTCGTCTTCGATGCGCGTGCGCGGGAAGCCGCCGGCGCGGAGGTAGAGGCCGGCGGTGATGGCCAGATTGTTCCCGGCGGCGAGGATGTAGGGGTAGCGGAAGTGGCGCCCGCGACGGTGCAGCTTGCCGTAGTGCTCGGCGAGCCAGACGAGGGCGGGCAGCACGAAGCGGTCGGTGCGGGTCAGGGGCAGGTCGTCCGCGCGGGGCTTGATCTTCCCGGCCACGAACTCGAGGCCGGAGCCGAAGGCGCGCTTGAGGTTGGCGATCCAATCCTCCCGGGGGAGGCAGTCGGCGTCCGTGCGGGCGATCCAGCGGGCGCCGCGGGCGGCGGCGAAGCGGAAGCCGGTGTCGGCGGCGGCGCCGGTGCCTTTCTGGGGCTCGTCGATCAGGTGCAGGGGGAGGTCCGGGTGGGCGGCGCCGAAGGCCGCGACGACGGCGCCCCCCCCGTCCGTGCTGCCGTTGTCGACGAGCACCAGGGAGAAGTCGCGGTCGGTCTGGGCGGCGAGCGCGTCGAGCGTGGCGCGAATCCCCCGGGCCTCCTGGAAGAAGGGCACGACGACGAAGAAGGTGCTGGCGTCCATGAGATCGACGGCGTCTACGGCGTCTACGGCGTCTACGGCGTGCATGACGTCCACAGCGTCCACCCCAGACCTACACCTGCTGCAGCATCACGGCCAGGCTGATGCCGCCGGCGAGTCCGATCCACATGACGCGGTCGCCGGGGCGGATGCGCCCGGCGGCGGTCGCCTGGACGTACCCCACGGGGAGGGTGGCGGCGGCCATGTTGCCCAGCATGGGGACGGTGACCTCGATCTTCTCCCAAGGCACGCCGGCCGCCCGCTGGAAGTCCTCGAGGAAGGGCAGCGAGACCTGGTGGACGAGGACGCGGGCGTAGTCGTCGAGGGTGGTCCCGGTCCGGCGCAGGGCGCGGCGCAGGATGGCCGGACCGGCCTCCAGGAAGGCGTCTTTCAGCCTGCGCCCGTCGCCTCTGAGGTAGGTGAACTCGTCGCCCCGGGGGTGCATGGTGCCGCCGCCGGCGAGGGTGGCGATGTCCCAGTGGCGGCTGTCGGTGAGGAAGTCGCGGTAGAAGATGCCCCGCCCGCCCGAGTCCGGCTCGAGCACGACGGCGGCCCCGGCGTCCCCCATGGTGTAGCCGGGGAAGTTCAGGCGCAGATCCTGGCGGTCGGCGGCGTCCCAGCGGATCGCCCGCGACGGCACCTCCCCGGCGACGACCAGCGCCCGGCGGTAGGCGCCGCTGAGGATCAGCGCCTCGGCCACCTGGATGCCGTTGAGGAAGCTGTTGCAGGCGTTCTTGACGTCGAAGACGGCGGCCCGGGTGCCCAGCTTCTGCTGCACGATGTTCGCCGTCGCCGGCTCGGCCAGGTCCTGCCCGGCTGAGGCGAAGATCAGCAGATCGACGCTCTCGATGGGGGCGCCGCCGCGGCGCAGGGCGTCCCGGGCGGCGCCGGCGGCGAGGTCCGAGCCGTGCACGCCGGCGGCGGCCAGGCGGCGCTCCTTGATCCCGCTCATCTTCTCGACCACGCCGCGGGGGACGACGCCCGGGGCGCTGGCGGCGACGATCATCGCCTCTACCTGGTCGCTGCGCCGCCGCCCCTCGGGAAGGCAGACGCCGGCGGCGCTGATCTGGACGCGAGTGACGGCGGTCATCTTGGCCCTTCCCCGGCGGTCCCTCGGCTCGACGGCAAGGCGTTCCGCGTGCGGCGCGGGCTCCAACGTTCGGGCCGCGGGTGCGCCCTTCCCCGGCGGTCCCTCGGCTCAACGACAAGGCGTTCCGCGTGCGGCGCGGGCTCCAACGTTCGGGCCGCGGTACAGGGGAATCGTGTGGCGTGGGGACTGCCGGGGGTTGGCTCACAGCTGCCAGAATCTGCCATTCCGGGGGTGATACGCGCGCCGGCCCGGTCGAGTCCCGGTCGAGCTCAGGGCGCCGGGCCGGCGCGCGTCAGCCGCGGAGGGCGTCCAGGAGCTGCCCGGCGAGGTCGACCATGGCGTCTCCCGTCCCGGCCGCGGGCAGGGCCGAGCGCGCCGCCCACGTCTCGTAGCCCCCCTCCATCTCGGCCGCGCGGCGCGTCGGCACGTAGCCGACGTAGTCGTTGGCGAGCGAGGCCACCAGGGTGGGCGCGAACGGGCTGCTGGCCTTGATGGCCAGCCCCAGCTCGACGAAGATCTCGCCGGGGAGCCCGATCCAGGCGCAGTCCCCGACCCGCAGGGCGATCAGCTCCGTCTCCTGCGCCAGCGGCAGCTCCGCCAGCCGCCGGCACTCCGCGGCGTACTGCACGAGCACCTCGTCCGGCAGCGGCTGCCCCACCACCCAGGAGAAAGGCCCGGCCGCGCCGGCGCCGGCCCGGGCGCGGCGCTCCGCCGGGGGGACGTCCTCGGGCAGCGCCAGCAGGCGCCCGGCCACCTCCAGATCCCCGGCCGTGATCGCCTTGCGCTGGAAGGGCAGGCGCGCCCCGACGGCCCCCAGCGGCACCTCCCTCGTGGCGGCGGGCGCCGCCCGCTGCACCACGCGCAGCGTCTCCCCGGCGAGGATGCCCGCCACCCGCTCCGCCTGGCGCCGCCCCGAGAGCTGCGCCGGGTCGTGCACGTCCACGTTGTTGACGTCCCCGCTCGCCCCGTTGAACAGGAAAGGGACCACCTCCGGGCCGAAGATGCGCCGCAGCCAGCGGTCGTAGGCGCCGAAGTAGTCGGCGGAGACGAGGGCGGCCCCGTCGGTCCCGACGTAGTGCAGGGCGTACGAGGCGAGGCAGGCGATGGGGACGCCGTCTTCCCCCTCGATCCAGAGGACGCCCAGCTGGGGGTCGACCGGGCCGACCGGTGCGAGGGCGTCCGGGTTGCGCCGCCCGGGGTTCATGCGCACCGTGCCGTCGCGCATGCGAAAGCGCCGGTTGAAGACGACGCCCCCCTCCTCCCCCGCGCCCCACGCGGCGCGCGCCGGCCGCAGGCGCTGCGCCGCCATGCCGATGGCCGTGGCGATGCGCTCCGGCAGCGCCGCCATGTACTCGCTCGCGGGGGGCGTCCCGAGCAAGCCCGTGGGACTCGCGGCGGTGTGGGTGTGCGTCCCGGCGATCAGGATGCGGTCGGGGGGGACGTCCGTGCCGCCGGCGAGGCGCTCGCGCACGGCGCGCACGGTCGCCCCCGGCATGCAGATCAGGTCGCAGAGGACGAGGGCGATCCGCCCGCCCGGACCGGCGCCGTCTTCGAGCACGACCGCGCGGCAGGAGAGGGGGTCGGCGATCCCGGTGGCGTAGCGGGCGGTGAAGGAGCCGGCGAGGGCGACGCCCACCGGGGGCGTGATGTCCAGCGTGGCGGCGCCGGCTCTCATGGGGTCAGCCCCACCCCCTGCCCGTCGGAGA
>DATLLM010000356.1:0-5418 GCA_035537855.1 Chloroflexota bacterium
GGCCTGGCCCATGGCGATCAGGACGTCGAAGTTGTTGTCGTTCTCGTACGGCTTGAGGACGTCGATCGCCTCCTGGAACTTGCGCATCGTGCGCAGCGTGTTGGACTGCGTCACGGCGGCGGCCCGCGCCGCGGCGCGGGCGTCCGGGGTGGGCGTCGCCGTCTGGCCGAAGGCGGTGCCCGCCGTCGCCACCGAGGTCACGAGCGCGGCCACGGTCCCCACGGTTGTGCGTCTCGTCAGAGTCTTCAACGCGAGCATCCCTTTCCTACCCGAAACTGTTGCTGGCTGTGCGGTGCGCGGTGCGCGGTGTGCTCGCCGCCTCCCGGCGGCGAGCGTCCTGCGGGTCGCGCGGCCATCCAGTGCCCCTCGATGGCCGCCGGCCCGTCGCCGGCTGTCGTCACCCGTCGGCGTGGCCGCGTCCGGTGCCTGGCCGGCTCGACCACCGTCGCGGCGCGGAATCCCCCGACCTGCACCACGGCGATCCCCTCTAGTTCCTGACCACGCGGCCGGATAACGGGCAACGGCATCCGGCTGGCGTGCGTCGCGGCCGCGAAATGGGTGAGCAACAAAGGAATTGGCGCAGGATAGCAGATGCGGCAAGCCGGTTCCAGAATGGTTACAGTCTGGTTACGACAAGTCGTTGAGGATCGGTCGCTTTCCGGTCGTCGCCCGGTGGCGATGTGGTCCAATACGGGGGCCCGGCGGGTGCGCGCCCGGCTGCGCGGCGTGAGCGGCGCGAGCCGCACGAGCGGCCCCGACCGGGCGGACAGGAGGGCCGCGGTGGACGACGCCGAGCGAGGGCCGGAGCGGGGACGCCGGCCGGGGGACATGCGATTCGTCGGCCAGGACGACGTCGAGACGCAGGTCTTCGACTGGGGGACGCTCAAGTGGCTGGCTGAGCCGCGGGTCTGCAACGCCCAGCGCTTCAGCCAGGGGGTGGTGATCCTGCTCCCGGGGAAGGGCCACACCCGCCACAACCACCCCGGCGTCGAAGAGACGCTCTACATCGTCTCCGGGCGGGGGCGGCAGATGGTGGAGGACCCGGAGGGGGAGCCGGTCTACCGCGACGTCGCCCCGGGGGACATGGTGCACATCCCCATCGGCGTCTACCACGAGACGATCAATACCGGCTGGGAGCCGCTGAAGATCGTCGCCACCTACGCCCCCCACGGCCCCGAGGCGATTCTGCGGGCGATGGCGGAGGTGCAGGTGCTCCCGCCGGGCGCGCTCCCCGACTGACGAAGTCCCGGGTCCCGGGTCCCGGGTCGGCCGCGGGGGGACGAGACACCCTGCGGCCGGCCCACGTACGGACTTCGGACTTGGGACCTCGGACTTGCGACCTAGCGCGGGGCGTTGAGGTGCCGGGCGGCGCTGTCCACCGACGCCCCGCCGTGGATGATCTCGCCGAGCGCGGCGCACATCCGGTCGGGGCGCGGGCTGTTGACGATGTTGCGCCCGAAGACGATGCCCCTGGCCCCGGCCTGCATCGCCCCGGCGCAGGCCCGCAAGGCGTCCAGCGGGTCGTCCTTGGCGGGGCCGCCGAGGCAGAGCACGGGGACGTAGCACTCGGCGATCACCCGCTCGGCGAACGCTTCCGTCGGGCCGACGTAGTGCACCTTGAGGAAGTCCCCGCCGCACTCGCAGCCGATGCGCGCGGCCCGGGCGATGTTCTCCATGGTGTGGGCGCTGGTGTCCTGGAACGAGACGGGGATCGGCTCGGCGAGCAGGGGCATGCCCCACTCGTTGCACTTCGCCGCCAGACGGCGCAGGTCGGCCAGCTTGGTGTCGGTGGCGTTGCCGGGGAAGACCTTCAGCTCGACGGCGTCCGCGCCGAAGCGCAGGGCGTGCTCGACGCCGTAGTCGGCGATGTCGTCTTCGCTGTCCAGGCCCAGGATCAGCCCCTGCCCGCGCAGCACGTCCGCCGTCGCCCGGCCCATGCCGTAGGTGGTCAGGATGGCGTCCGCCCCGCCGTCCACCACCGCCTTCACGGCGGCGGCGGCGTCCCGCAGGCCGGTCGCCGGGCCGTTGCGCGCCCCGTCCATCGCCACCACCAGGGCCTTGCCGTCCGGGGCGAAGATGTGGTGCATCCGGCGCTTGGCGTAGTGCGCTGCGGGGGCCGCCGTGCTCCCGACGACGCTGGTGCTGGACGCGCCGGCCGGCGCGGTTGCGCCCGGCCGGTCCACGGTCACGGTCATCGCCTGTCCTCCTCGCCGCAGAGTGGCCGCCGTCTGGCCGGCCAGTGCGCTTAAGCGTACCAGGGGGCCCGGGGCCGGCGGGCGGCTCCCGCGTGGCGCACGGACGGCGGACGGACGGCGGACGGCGAAACCGTATTCCACGGGCGCCCCCCCGGAAGGAGCAAAAAGCGCTCCAGGTGTTGACTTGCCCAGGCCGGCCGTGTAATGTTGCTACCAGATAGCGCAACAACCGAGCCCACACGCGTGCCCCGTGCGGACGACGCTCTCGTTCCGGCGTAGCTCAGCCGTATACAGGTGTCGGTCGCAGTACCGGTACCGGTAGCGGCAGCAGACCGGTCTCCGGTTGCCCCGTCACTCCATCGTTGGGAGCACGTCGTCCTGCGTACCGGCCCGTGGCCTTGTGTCAAAGAAGTGTACGTACCAACGGAGTGGCGTGGATGGGAGGAAGGCCACGCCCCCCGATTCCGGGTGCACTTCCGCTCCGACCCGGCCGCGCCCTCCGGACCGCCCGCTTCGCCGATTCGCCGGTCGATGCCTCCCTGTAGCCACCCCGCCGCCTGCGCCGCCGCCGTCGCGGCCGCCCGGTGAGCTGGCTCGGGACGCACGATGATTCGCTGAGCGCCACGAGCGAGTGCGCTCTAGAAGGGGACAGAGTAGGTTGAACTCGGACTTGTCGGAGCTGGCGCTGAACAAGCTGGTCGCGAGTGACGAAGAGGAGGTGGCGCTCTCTCTTCCGGTCACCGAAGAGACGGCGTGGGAGTACGGGGCGGAGCTGCCCGAAGTCGAGGTCACCCCTGAGCAGCTCGATTCGGCCGAAGCGCTGTATATGCGGGATATCCGGCGCTATAACCTCCTCACCGCCGAAGAAGAAGTCAGTCTCGCCGAGACCCGAGAAGTCGGCGAGGCGGCGGCCGAGCGCTTACGCAGCCTGCCCCCCGACCACAACCGCCGGGTCGAGCTCGAGCCCCTCGCTCGCGCCGGCGCCGCCGCCCGGCGGCGCCTGATCGAGTGCAACCTCCGCCTGGTGGTCTCCGTCGCCCGGAAGTACGCCGGCCGGGGCATGCCCCTGCTCGACCTCGTCCAGGAGGGGAACATCGGCCTCGACCGGGCGGTCAGCAAGTACGACCCCCGCACCGGGTACCGCTTCTCCACCTACGCCTACTGGTGGATCCGCCAGGCCGTCAGCCGGGCCCTGGCCGATCAGGGGCGCGTCATCCGCCTCCCCGTCCACGTGGTGGAGCGCCTCACCGCCATCGCCCGCGTCTCCCGCGAGCTGGAGCAGCAGGAGGGGCGCCGCCCGACGCCGGCCGAGGTCGCCGAGCGCCTGGGAATCCCCCAGGTGCAGGTGGAAGAGGCCCTGCGCGCCTCCCGGGCCACGCTCTCCCTGGAGAAGCCCCTCGGCCTGGACGGCGACAGCGACGACCTGACCCTCGGCGATGCCCTCGCCGACGACCTCTCCCTCGCCCCGGACGCCCTGGCCTCGCGCACCCTGCTGGTGGACGAGCTGGAGCGGGTGCTGCACGGCCTCTCCGCCCGCGAGCAGGTGGTGCTCAAGCTGCGCTTCGGCCTGGGCAAGGGCGAGGCGGACAAGGAGACCGGCCCGGCCTACACCCTGGCGGAGATCGGGGAGGAGCTGGGCATGAGCCGGGAGCGCGTCCGCCAGATCGAGGCGGAGGCCCTGGCCAAGCTGCGCAACTCGGTTGAGCTGCGCAAGCTGCAGTCGTACCTGGAGTAACCCCCGCCGGCGCGTCGCCGGCGTTCTCGACTCCCCCCCTGGCTTCCCGGCGCCCCGGACCAGACGGCGCCGCCCCGATCACCGCGGGGCGGCGCCGTCCGATTCCTTGCGGGTCAGGGCGATGATGCCCACCCCGCTGAGCGCCACCACCAGCAGGGCGGCGCGCAGGGATGAGGCCTCGGCCAGCCAGCCGACCAGGGGCGGGGCGACGACGAACGCGAGGTAGACGGCGGTCATCAGGGCGCCGGCGACGGCGCCGCTGTTGCCGGGGACGAGGCGGGCGCCGGCGGTGAGGGCGGTGGGGACGACGCCGGCGACGGCCAGCCCCAGCAGCCCGAACCCGGCGACGGCCAGGGGGACGCGTCCGGTGGGGTCGTCGCCCGGCAGCCAGGGGAGCCCGGGGAGGAAGAGTATCGCCGACGCCAGGATCAGGCCGGCGCCGGAGAGGTGCAGGGAGGTGGCCGTGCCCAGGCGGGCGACGACCCGGGCGTTGACCAGGCGTCCGGCGAGCATGGCCGCGTTGGCCAGGGCGAAGGCGGCGCCGCCGAGCAGGCTGCCGGCGCCCAGCTCGGCCAGGTAGATCACCGACCACAGGTTGGCCACGCTCTCGCCGACCGAGGCCAGGGCGGCCGCCCCTGCCAGGGGGAGCAGCGGCCGCAGCGGCCGCAGCGGGGCGAGCGCCCGGCGCAGCCCCCCGGCCGGCGACCCGGGCGGCCCGGGCGACCCCGCAGGGGCCGCGGGGGCCGGGAGACCGCTCGGCGGGAACCGCACCACCACCGTCGCGGCGATGAGCGGGAGGCTGCACAGGGCGGTGAGGAGGAGAATCCCGTCCGGGCGCCAGCCGAGGCCGAGCAGGACGCCGGCGCCGACCGCCCCGACGACCGCCCCGCCGCTGTAGCCGGCGTGCAGCGAGTTGAGCACCGAACGCCCGCTGAGCGCCTCCCAGTCCATCGCCGCCCCGTTGACGGCGATCTCGAAGAGGCCGAAGCCGGCGCCGGTGACCGCCAGGGCGAGCACCAGGGCGCCCAGACCGCTGCCGCTGGCCAGGGCCAGTCCCAGATTGCCGGTGCCGATCAGGACCACGCATCTCCCCCTCCCCGCCGGCCAGTGGCGCCGCGCCGCCGCGGCGCTCAGTGGCCGGTGAAGCGTGCGGGGCGGCCGGCGAGGAACGCGGTCACGCCCTCGTCGCAGTCGCGCGTCTCGAACACGCCCGTGCCGAGGGCGTCGAACGCGGCCGGGGCGGGGTCCGGGTAGCGCACGGCGAAGGCGGCGACGCGCTTGATCCAGGCCATGCTCTGCGGGGCGTTGGCGAGGAGCCCCAGCGTCCGGGCGTCGGTGCGCGCCGGCAGGTCGGCCGCGGGGACGACGTCGTCGACCAGCCCGATGGCGAGGGCGCGCTCGGCGGTGATCCGCTCGCCGGACAGCAGCAGGGCCCGGGCGTGGGCGGGCCCGACGGCGTCGATCAGGCGGCGGGCGTCCGCCACGCTG
>DATLLM010000357.1:0-2821 GCA_035537855.1 Chloroflexota bacterium
CTTCATTTCTCTATCAGCAGCACCACCACCACCTGCCACGGCCTGCTGCCGGTGGGGCTCGGGCCGGCCGGGCTGGCCGCGCCGGCGCTCTGTTGTGCTGCTTTGTTTAAGACCATTGGAGACGATTCCTCCCCCAGAACGGCGCGGCGCCATCTGGTGTTGTGGAGACTCGCCCGGTCACGGTGCGAACGGCTCCGTCTGGGGTACGAACCGACTCCGGTTACGGTGCGAACGATCCCGCCAGGAGTACGAATGCCCCCGGTTAAAGTGCGAGCCCCCGCCCCCGCCGGCGCGGCGGGGGAGCCCGGCGGTTCCCGGAGCCACTCCTGGTGGAGCCCGGAGTCTCCGCTCTCCCTGGGGGAGTCTCCAACCCGCTCCCGCCGGACGCGGTTCGCACTTTGACCGGAGCCTGGCCCAGGTTCGCACTTTGTCCGGAGCTGGAGACCGCGTTGGAGACCGCCGGCGGCCGCGTCTACAATCGGCACAGGAACCGGAGTTGGACAGGGATGGAGGGTGAGCTGGCGCGGGCGGAGGCTCCCGTCGCCGCCGGCGCCGGCAGGGCGCCGGCCCGGCGCGGCGGCCCCCTGCCCCTGCGCCCCCGCGGCGGCTTCGGCGGCTACCTCCACGAGCTGCGCCGCGAGCGCGGGCTGACCGTCCGCCAGCTCGCGGCCGACGCCGGCGTGCACCACACCTACGTCTCCAAGCTGGAGCGCGGCGACCGGCAGGCGCCGGAGGAGCCGGTGGTCGAGGCCCTCGCCCGGGCGATGCGGGCCACCCCGGCGCAGCTCGACCAGCTGCGCTGGCGGGCCGGCCTCGCTCCCGGGGGCGGCGGCGCCCCCGGCCAGGACGACCCCACCCTGACCATGGTCGCCGAGGCCCTCGGAGACGGCGGCCTGAGCGCGCCCGACCGCGACCGCCTGCGCCAGGCGATCGCCCAGGTGGTGCAGCGTCCGGAGGCCACGGCGGGCGCGCCGCCGGCGGGCGCGCCGCCCCCGCCGCCCTCCGCCGCGCCGCCGGCCCCGGGCTACTCGAGCTACCCGGGCTATCCGCCGCCGGCGCCGTACCCGCCCCAGGCGCCGCCGCTGACGCCGCCCCTGAGCGCGCCGCCGGCGCCGGCGCCGGACGGCCGGGCGACCCTGCTCGCCGGCCTCATCGGCGGCTGGCAGACTCTCGACGAAGCCGCGGCCGAGCTCCGGGTCACCGGCGCCTACCTCTGGGACCTCGTCCAGGGCGGCTACCTGCGGGCCTGGGCCCTTCCCGGCCAGCCGGCGCTCACGCCCGCGGCCCTGCGCCTGCGCCGGGAGGACGTGCTGGCCCTGCTGCAGCCGGTGACGCCGCTGGTGCCCGTTGTGCCCGGCGCCCCGCTCCAGCGCTGAGTTCGTCTCCCGCTCGCTCCGCCCGGAGGGGGCAGGGGGCCGGCGCGGGCCCTGTGGGCTGAGGGTTAGCCGCGGGGCGGCTCAGGCGGCAGCCACGTCCGGTAGCGCAGGAGGGCCTGCAGGGCGGGGATCCCGTCCCGGCGGACGGAGAGCTTCTTGCCCCCGGCGCGGGGGCGGTAGCTGATGGGCACCTCCAGGATGCGGTAGCCGCTGCGGGTGACCTTGGCGGTGATCTCCGGCTCCAGGTCGAAGCGGTTGCACTCCAGGGCGAAGGCCCGCACCAGGGCGGTGGGCAGGAGCTTGTAGCAGGTCTCCATGTCGTGCAGGCGGGTGCCGTAGAGGAGGTTGGTCAGCACCGTCAGCCCGCGGTTGCCGGCGTCCAGCAGCCAGCGCCCGCCGGCGCCGTCCAGGGGGCGGGCGCCGTAGACCACCCGGGTGTGCCCGGCCACCAGGGGCGCCACCAGGCGGGGGATGTCCGCCGGGTCGTACTCGAAGTCGGCGTCCTGGATGATCACGTACTCCCCGGTGGCGGCGGCCAGGGCGGTGCGGATGGCCGCGCCCTTGCCCCGGTTGCGGGGGTGGGTGATCACCCGCAGCCCGGGGACGGCGCCGGCGGCCGGTGCCGGGGCGGTGGCCACCGGCGGCGGGGCCACCGCGGTCAGGGTGGCGACGCCGCCGCCCCCCCCGGGGGCCGGCGCGGGGTCGTCCGGGGGGGCCTCCGCCCGGCCCCCGCTCAGGCGGGCCAGGATGCCGGTGGTGGCGTCCGTCGAGCAGTCGTCGACGACGATCAGCTCCAGCGCCACCGGGGCGCCCAGGCCGCCCAGCTCGACGGCGGCCACCCGCCGCACGACCGCCTCGACCGACTGCTCCTCGTTGTACGCCGGAATCAGGACGCTCAGCTTCACGTCGACCTTAACGGGCCGCCACCGTGGCCGGTGTTACGTGCACCCTGATCCGCGCCGGTTCCGGGTCGGTTCCGGGCGCACCCCGGGCGGGCCGCCGGACAGGCTACCATTTGAGTACCTACTCAAACGTGAGTACGAGACTGGAGAACGCCCATGCCGGCCAATAAGTGTGACGCCTGCGGGACCAAGATCAACCGCCTCAAGACGCCGTACAAGTTCAAGCACGGCTCGCATCAGCACGCCTTCTGCGATCCGCCCTGCATGGAGTCGTTCAAGGCGGATCTGGCCCGCAACTGCAAGATCAAGGGCTAACGCCCCTGCGCCGGGCGGTCCGGGCGGTCCGGACCGCCCGGACTACCCGGACGCTACAGGCTGTCCGAGCCGAACTGCCGGTACGCCCGCAGCGGCATGGCGTGCAGCTCGCGGCAGGTCTGCGTCAGCCGGGCCTGCAGCACCCCGAAGAGGCGCTCCCCTTTCGCCGCGCTTGCGGCGAAGGGGTCGCCCATGACGCCCAGGGGCGCCTCCCGCCGGCGCTCGGGG
>DATLLM010000358.1:0-3171 GCA_035537855.1 Chloroflexota bacterium
GTCTGGTCGGCGCCGTCGACGTCCTGATCGAGCTGAAGCGGGTGAGCGACGACCCGGCCGACCCGCGCCGGCGGATGGTGACCTCCCGGCGCTTCGAGCCCCTCGACCTCACGGCCAAGCTCGAGGGCCAGTCCCAGCCGCGCACCTCGTGGCGCTGGAGCACCTCGACCAGCCCCTTCTCGACGCCGAACCGCTCCCGCGTCCGGGCGAACGACGCGCCCTCCTCGGTGCACCAGAGCAGCTTCATCCGCGTGGCCGGCAGCCCGAAGAACGTGTGCCCGTCTTGCATCGCCCGCGCCAGCCCCCACAGCCACCAGCCCTTGCCCCCGCCCGGCGGTGCGCTCAACAGGCTGATCACGTTCCGCCCGACCACGTTCTCCACGCCCCAGGCCACGGCCTCGTCCTGCAGTTGCGCGGCGTCCCGGATCTTTAGTTCAGTTCGTTCTTCTTCCTTCCCTGGTATGGCCGTTGAACTAAACCAGCTGAACCAATGCGCGAGCCCCCCCGCGGCCCCCAGGACGAGGCCACCGGCGAGCGCGTAGGGGGCCACGGTCAGGCCGTAGGTAGGCCAGTCGAACGGGGCGGAAGTGGTGAACATGTTCACCAGTCCGGCGGTCGCGTCGAGCTGCACGTTGACGTAGCCCATGACGGCGTCGGCGGGGTCCGCCTGGCGAGTCACGGAGCGCACCAGGACGGCCACCAGCGCGGGCAGCAGACAGAGCAGGAGGGCGGGGCCTCGCCAGCGCCAGGAGCGCGTTCTGAGGGCGCACAGGACGAGGAAGACGGGGATCGCCACCAGCACCAGCGGCAGGACGCTGGCGACGGCGATCGCCGCCATCCCGGCGAGGACGACGAACTCCGCGAGGCGCTCGCCGGGCCCCTCGCGGTGTGCCTGACGGGGCGCCGCCGAGGCCGCCATCTCAGGCCGCCCCGGCGGTGGTGAGGGTCGAGTCAGGGTGCGTCAGGGTCGCCGCGGGGCCGCCCATCAGCTCGAGCTCCCACGGCGACGGGACGACGGCGATCCGGCTGTGGCCGAGCGGCGTGCGCAGGATGCCGTGCCCCTCGCGGGCCGTCTCCAGGAAGGCCCGATCCTGCTCGGAGAGGCCGTAGCGCGCCCGGGCGTCCTCGGCGCCCTTGCCGGCGGCCTGGCGCAGCAGGAGCACCGTGTCCGCGGACTGGAGGGCGCGCTCGCCCTCCGGGGTGTCCGTGTAGTCGGACAGGAGCTGCGTGGCGCTCCACACCGAGAGGTTGTAGCCCCGGCCGAGGGTGTAGAGGTGGGCGACCAGGCGGGCGCTCTCCGGGTACTCCAAGAGCGTCTTCACCTCGTCGAGGGAGAGGATGCGCCGGCGCCGGTCGCGCTTGGCCAGCTTCCAGGTGTAGTCGCCGATCAGCCACACCGCGAGGGGGCGCAGCTCGCTGTCGAGGCCTTCGAGGTCGAAGTTGGTCACCCGGGCGCCGATCTTGAGGGTGGTCCGCCCCGAGAAGAGCCCGGCCAGGGTGCCCGTACAGAAGGGCTTGAGGCGCTCGGCCAGGCCCCGCGCGGTCGGGCCCTCGGTCTGCTCGAGCTGGGCCAGGACGTCGGGGAGGACGGGGACGTCCTGGGCGGTGACGTTCCAGGTCTCCGGGTCCTCGGGGTCGATGCCCTCGGCGGCGTAGGCGGCGAGGAGGGCGCCCTCGACGACGGCGCGTTCCGCTTTGGTCATGCGCCCGGGCTTCCCGTCGGGGGTCGGGTCGGTGACCATCAAGGCGATGAGGCCGGTGACGAGGCGCGTCTGCTCCATCACCGGGTTCTGCTCGCTCGCCTCGCCGGTGCCGGAGATGATCGTCGCCGTAGGTAGGTCCAGCGGATTGATCACCACCTCCGGCGTGGTGGAGATCCGGAGGTTCTGCCCGCCGAGCTCCCGCATCAGGCGGCGGTTGTCGCCCTTCATCGGGTCGGCCATGAGCACGTCCGGCGGCTCCGGGAGGGTCAGGTGCCGGCAGACCCACGTCCCGACGGTGACGGTCTTCCCCCCGCCCGGCGGACTGACGATGCAGAGCATGGGGGCGTTCCAGCCCTCGGCGCGGGCGAACAGGTTGAGGAAGACGGGAGCCTTGTCCGCCTCGCTGATGGCCACCAGGGGGCCGTCCCGCGTGCCCACCGTGGCCGAGAGGAAGGGCAGGGAGAGGGCGAGGCTGGTGGTGTCCAGCGTCCGGCGGCGCTCGAGGCGGTCGGCGGCGTAGAGCACCCCGGCGGTGCGGAAGCCGGCGGCGTGCTGCCACTTCGTCGAGGACAGGGTCACCCCGAACGCCGAGAGGCGCTCCCGCACCCGCCGCTCCAAGGGGTTCAGTGCTGAGAGCGTGGGCGCCCGGAGGCAGAGGTACATCCCCACGCTGAACAGCGCCTCCTCGCCGGCGGCCACGGCCTGGGCGAGCTCCGCGGCGCTGGCCAGGTCGAGCTGCTCGGCCGGGTCGGAGATGGCCCCCCGCTCCGCCCGGGACTGCGCCACGCTGGTCTGCACCGTCCGCTGGGCCCGCAGCCGCTTGACCGCCGTCCCGGTGGGGATCGGCTCGACGTGCTGGACGAGCTGCACGTCCCCGCCCAGGTCGAACAGCACGGGCGCCAGCCAGCCGGCCGTGACCTTCGCCGGCCAGTCCTTGATCGCCAGGGTGCGCGTCCACAGCTCCGCCCCGTCGGCGCCGTAGCCGTACTCGGTGGGGGTGTGCTCCGTCCACTCCGGGGCCAGGGCGTCGAGGAGCGTGCGCTGACCGTGCTCCCACAGCCGGGCCAGCCGGACGCGCTCCTGGGCGTCGTGGGCCGCCGCGTGCAGCCGAGCGGCCACGCGCTGGAGAGGCGCCGGGGTCTTCATCGGGGCAACGCCTTTCCGGTCGGGGTCGCCTCGCGGACGCTGGCCTTGGGGTGCGGCGGCTCCTCTTCCTCCTCGAGCGGCGGGTCGACCACCCGGGCGCTCTTCGGGCGGTAGTCGATCGCCGCCAGGATGGCGCCGCTGCCGGCGGGGTAGTCGATCTCCAACCAGGCGCCCTCCGTCCCCGCGGCGGGGTGCCAGTCCGCGGCCAGGGCGGCGGCCAGTCGGCGGTCGGTCACCAGCTCCGCCCGCACCTGCGCCGTGGCCAGGTGGCTCCGGACGGACTCGGCGGCGGTGAGCAGGCGCGCGGTGTCCCCCTTGGGGC
>DATLLM010000359.1:0-9955 GCA_035537855.1 Chloroflexota bacterium
GGCCGCTCCGGGCGCAGGGTGAGCTCCCGCTGGCCGGGGGCGATGGTCAGCTTCTGGCGCAGGGGGCGGTACTCGAACCCCTTGAACACCTCGGCGTAGACCTCCCCCACCGGCAGCTCGGCCTGGAAGGTGCCGTCGACGTAGGCGTACTGGGTCTCGTGCAGCTTCAGGTCCGCGCCGTAGTCCTCGAACCAGTTCTCGTTCACCTCGTGGCGGTGCCCGTACGGCGGCAGGTAGCGCCCGTCCGGCGCCCGGAAGTGCACCCGGGCGGGCGCCGGCTTGCCGCCGGCGCCGTCTTCGACGGTGACGTGCAGCCAGGTCCTGTCCGGGGTCAGCACCGTCACCCGCACCGCCCCGTCCGCCGAGGCGGCGCCGGCGCCCTCGAACGCCGCCCGCAGGGGCACCTCCCGGGGGCCGAGGCGCAGCGTGGCGTCCTTGTTCGCCACCAGGTCGAGCACGATCTCGCGCAGCGGCTCGACCGGCAGCGGCCCGGGCAGCGGGGTGTCGATCCCGGTCCCCGCCAGCCAGGCGTCCGGGTCGAACGCCGGGACGGCGTACTTGCGGGCGACCAGACCCAGGTCGATCTCCGCCGGGACGTAGTCCAGGTCGGGGCCGCCCACCGGCTGGGCGTCTCCGGCCAGACCGCTCGACGGGGGGTACGTGCGCGGCGCCCGCACCAGCTCGGGCGGCAGGGTGACCCGGAAGCTCTGCAGGCGCTCGTGGCGTAAGGGGTGCTCCCGCCCGTAAGCCCGGGTCACGGCGGCGATGGCGATCTCCGCGTCCCCGGCCGCCTCGACGCGGAGCGCCCGGAGCGCCCGCTGCGGGTAGGGGTTGGGCAGGGCGTAGACGCACAGGGCGCTGCCCCGGCTCTCGTTGCCGACGGAGGTCTGCCAGCGTCCCCAGGCGTTGCGCGGCGCCGGCCCGCGGAACTCCACCGGTAGCGGCGCCCCGAGCGGCCGGGCGGCGAAAGCCCCGGGCCGCTCGCGCGCGTCCGGCCCCCCGATCTCGAACCGCCAGCGCAGGGCCTGGCGGTGCTCGCTGCCGTCGCCGTAGACGAGCACGTAGTCGCCGACGTGGCGACCGAGCTGAGTCATCCCCGCCGGGATCGTGGCCAGGATGGGATCGGGCGCTTCGCCCGGCCCCCCCGGCGGCGCCGCCGGGGGGGCGCAGACGTGCAGCAGCACCAGGTGGCCGGGTGCGACCCCGCCCCCCGCTGCCCTGTTCGTTCCGTCGAGCGGGATCGTCGCCGCGGTCGACGCGCCGGCCACGACCCACGCCGGCGCCGCGCCCCCGGCGCAGACGAAGGGCACGCCCCAGTAGCGCTGGGCCCCCTCCGGGGCGGCCGAGCCGTCGGCGTCTTCGCCGCCGGCGGCGGCCCAGCGGGCGAGCACCTCCGCGGCCGCCGTCCGGGCGTCGATCTCCACCGGGTCGAACAGCGAACCGTGGCCGCCGGTCGCACCCACACCTGTGCCGCTCATGCGTCCTCCACTCCCCCTGCTGGGCTGCCCCGCGCGCCCCCGCGCGCCTCGATCCGGTGCCCCCTGAGGGCCGCGCTAGGCGGCGCGCGCCCTCGCCCCTTCCTCCAGCAGCCAGCCGGTGGCCTGCACCGCCAGGCGGCGGAAGGCGGGGTGGGCGAGCGCGCCGGGACTGTGGCCGAGCGTGTTCAGGCAGATGGTGCCGGCCCCCAGGCGCTTGACGTAGACCACCGGGGCGTCCGTCCGGGCCCGGCTCCAGTCTCGCACCGCCGCCACCACCGCCTCCTCCCGGGGCGGAGACGTGTACTGCACGGCGGCGCTGGCGTCGAAGCTGCAGAGCACGCGCACGCCGTCCCCGACCACGTCCAGGCGGTACGGCTCGTCCTCGATGCGGAAGTCCTCCACCCCGGCGGTCACCGGGTGGTCGCCGTCCGCGACGCGCACGTCGTAGGCCTGCACCGGCAGGTGCGGGCTCTGGTAGACCGTGCCCCCGGCCTCCGGGCCCCCGGCGGCCTTGCCCATGTTGAAGGCCGCGCCGTGGATGCCGAGCAGCGGCGTCCCCCGGCGCACGGTGGCGAAGACGGCGTCCATCGCCGCCTGGGGGAAGGGCGGGCGGGCGTCCGCGGCCCAGAGCACCAGCAGGTCGAAGCCGGTCAGGCTCGCCTCCGTCTGCGCCGGGTAGTCGTCGCGGACGGTGACGTTCAGGCCGGCCGGGCCGACGAGCAGGCCGGCCAGCTGCTCGTAGTGCGCCGGGCTGTTGTGCCCGTTGCGGGTGCCCAGGATCAGCGCGTGCGGCCGTGGCATCGTCCCTCTCCCTCTCTCATCCTCTGCGCCCCTCCGGAATCAGACGGGCGCGCCCTCCAGGATCTCCACCAGGGGGTTGGCGGCGACCGCCAGGGGCAGGTCGATCCGCGCCCGGCGCCGGGCGGACTCGTAGATCGCCATCAGGATCTCGTGCACCTGGCGGGCCGAGCGCATGTCCAGGGGGTGGGTCCCGCCCGTCTCCATCACCTTCACCAGATCGGTGAACGGGGTGGGAATCCCCGTCTCGGGGCCCACCTCCGGCAGCGTCCAGCCGGCCGTGCCCTTCAAGCGCGCCCGCAGCGGCGGCGCCTCCTCTCCCCCGGCGCCGCCCGCCCGCACCGGATCGCCTGCGCTCTCGATCACGCCCTCCGAGCCGTAGACCGTTGCGCTGTAGCTCGGCCGCGGGCGGCTGACGATGCCGCACTCCACCTGGCCCCGGGCGCCGCCCCGGAAGCGCACGATGCCCGCGGCCCCGGCCTCGATGGGATGGCCGTAGCGGGTGTGGGTCTCCTCCCACTGCTGGAACCCGGTGGGGCCGTTCCGGAAGTCCGGCTCGCGGGTGTCGATCTGCCCGATGACCCACTCCGCCGGGGCGTCGTCCAGCAGGTAGCGCATCACGTCCACCATGTGACTCGAGCTGGTGATCAGATCGCCACCGCCGCCCCGCCCCCCGTTGAAGACGGCCACCTGCTCGACGTCGCCGATGGCGCCGGAGTCGATCAAGGCCTTCGCCGCGACGAAGCGGGGGCTGTAGCGCCGCTGGTGGCGCACGATCAGCACCGCCCCCGCGCGCTCCGCCGCCGCGATCATCCGGTCGCACCCGGCGAGGTCGACGGCCATCGGCTTCTCGGCCACGATCCCCCGCACGCCGTGCGCGCAGACCAGCTCGGTCAGCTCCGGCCGGATCGGGGGCCAGACGCAGAGCGAGACGATGTCCGGGCGCTCTCGCTCGAGCAGCTCCTCCGCCGTGGCGTACATCCGGGGCACGCCGAACTCCCGCTCCCAGCGGTCGCGGGCCTCCGGCGAGGGATCGGCCCCGGCGACCACCTCGGCCCCGGCGACGTCCTCGTAGCCCCGCAGGTGCGAGCGGGCGATGCCGCCGCAGCCGATGATCCCCACCCGGTAGCGTGCCGTCATCTCTGCCTCTCCCCCGCCGGCGGCCCCCGCCGCCGCGCGCCGACCGCATTCTAGCGGGCCGGACTCTTCGGAGAGCGATTCCTGCGGGCTCCCTCCCTGGGGGCTCCGTCCGGGCTGAGGGCCAGCCCGGAAGCTCCCCCCCGGGAGGGGTCTGGGGACGCAGTCCCCAGAAGGTGTCTTCTAGTTGCCGGTGGCCTGCTGCCCGTCCCCGGCCCGCCGGGCGACGACGGCGTACAGGGGGTCGCCCGGCCCCCCCCGGGCGGCCCGGGGGCTGCGGTCGAGTGCCTCGATCGCTTCCCAGCCGCCGGCGGCGCGGAGGTAGCGCTCGACGAGCCGGGTGTGGCCGGCGTCGTCGAGGGCCCGCCAGATGGCCACCGCCTTGGTGGGGAAGCAGCGGTTGGAGAAGGTGATCACCACCGCGCCTCCCGGCCGCAGCACCCGTCCCACCTCCCGCAGCACCGCGTCCGGCCGGGTCAGGTACTGCACGGAGACGCAGATCGTCGCGGCGTCGAACGCGCCGCCGGGAAACGGGAGCTGCGGGTTGGCGTTGAGGTCCTGCACCACCCGCTCGGTCAGGCGCGGGTTGGCGGCGAGCTCGGCGGCGTTCATGCCCAGGCCGGCGACGCGGCCGTACGCGACCTCAGGCGGCAGGTGGCTGACCCAGCTGCTCATCAGGTCGAGGATGGCGCCGCCGGGCGGCAGATACTCCCGGTGGAGCTGCGTCACGGCGGCGATCGCCCCGGCGTCGATGTGCTCGACCAGGCGTGGCGAGACGTAGAAGCGGGCGTCCGGGGACTCGTCCACCCGGCGGAAGGACTCCGCCGGGAGTCCCCGGTCGCTCTCGTCGCGGGGGGCTCCGGCCCCGGCCGCGTGCTCGGGCTCGCTCATGAATCTGGGCTCCTCAGGCCCCCGCCGGCGGGGGCGCGGCCGGGTCAGGCGTTGCGGCGCAGCGGCAGCTGTTCGGGCAGCGCGGGCACCCGCAGGGGCGCCTCGATCCGCAGCTCGCGTCCGGCGTAGCACCGGCGCAGGTCGGGCAGGTCGAAGGACTGCAGCACGGCGGGGACGCCCAGCGCCGCGGTGATGGTGTCCGAATCGAAGATTCGGGTCTCGACGATCTCCGTCCACGAGGGCAGCATCCCGCTGAGGTGCGCCCCGCGGACGCGCTCGTCCAGCGCCCCGGCGAGGTAGCCCCACAGGGCGGCGATCCCGGTGCCGTGGACGAACACCGTGCCGGCGGCGCCCTCGAGCTGCTCCAGAAAGGAGACCGCCCGGCGCACGTCGTAGACGCGCGAGGCGAGCGTCGTGCCGCCCAGCACCATCTCCACGTAGCTCATCCACCCCTCCTGGCCGAGCCAGGAGTCGTAGGGGGCGTAGGTGGTGATGGGGACGGAGCGCACGGCCCCCCGGCCGCGCGGGTCGAAGACGAACACCGGGTCGCCGGCCCGGGCCAGGTCGCTCGCCCCGGCGAGGGCTTCGGGGTCGCTCGCCGTGCCGTGGGGCAGCAGCACGAGCCAGGTGCGCGCCGGGCGCGTCGCGTCCCGGGGCGGCGGCGGGCGCAGCAGGGTGCCGGCGACGGCGACGCCGGGCTGCGACCAGAAGTAGACCTGCTGCGTGTCGTAACCCTCCCCGCCGCGGGCGTCGAAGTAGCGCGGCCGGATCGCCGTGGCGTCGACGGCGGGGACGGGCCCGAGCGCTCGGGTCAGGCGGGCCGCGGCGTCGGCCGCGGTCTGGGGAGGGGTGTGGGGGTGCGCCGCGAGGAACTCGCGGTTCAGCTCGTAGACGCCACGCCGGCCGGGCCGGTCGCGGTAGAGCTGCCCGGTCGGGCTGCACCACAGATCGCGCTCCGGCAGCGACGGCAGCTCGTGCGCCTGGAAGCGCTCGGCGCCGTCCAGCTCGCGGGTGAAGAAGCGCACGGCCGCCTCGCGCAGCCGGTCGGAGTAGGCGTGCAGGTGGTCGCCCACCACCAGGCGGATGCGGTCGCCGGCGCCCAGCAGGGCGTAGAGCCGGCGGGCCTCGGCGAAGGACGCTTCGGTCGCCTCGACGGGGAAGAAGTCGTACGCCGCGGCGCCGAGCAGCAGGGGCTTGGGGGCGTAGGCGGCGAGCAGCTCGGCGTGGTCGATCCCCTGGGCGAGCGTCCCGTACTGGCACATCTCGGCGTCCAGGGTCTGCCCCGTGCGGTAGAGCGCGGACCAGCCGGTGAGGTAGGTGCAGGGCATCGCCGCGGCCACCCGCTCGTCGGCGAGCATGGCGAGCACGGTCTGGACGCCCCCGCCGCTGTTGCCGGTGACCCCGATGCGCGCCGCGTCCACCTCCGGCAGCGCCGCCAGGACGTCGATCGCCCGCACCGCGTCCCAGGCGAAGTAGCGCCACACCCCGCCGCCGGTGAGCAAGCACTGCAACCCGCCGTAGGAGTGCTCGAACGTCCCCGTCGGCACGTCCGGCTGCTCCCGTCCGGGGACGGCGTACTCGTGGCGCTCGCCCTGGCCGTAGGGATCGATGGCCAGCACCACCAGTCCGTGCAGGGCCAGATCGAGGCACACCCGCTGGAACTCGTCCGCCGCTTTCGCCGAGCCGTAGTGCCCGCACGTGAAGACGATCCCCGGGGCGGGCGCCGCCGCCCCGGGCGCTCCCGGGGCGGGCGCTTCCGGCCGGTAGAGCAGGCCCGAGACGGGGACGTCCGGGAACGACTCGTAGGTCAGCCTGGTGATCCGCACGCCCCGGTGCAGCAGCGTGCCGTGGGTCTCGTGGGCCCCGTCCCGCACCGGCGGCGCCGCCCCCTCTCCCGCGCCGGGCAGGCCGCCGGCGGCCGCCCAGAAGCGCTCCCGGACGCCCCGCACGTACGCGGCGGCCGCCTCCGGCGTCTGCACCGCCCGCCGCGCGGCCGCGGCCGCGGCCACGGCGGCGTCCACCCGGGCGCCGACCTCGTCCGGCCACTGCCGGGCGACGTCCTGGAAGGTGTTCAAGGCCGGCTGAAACGCGATCACGTGCCACTCCTACTCGCGCCCGGGGAATCGGCTCCGGGGCCTCTGCAAGGGCGCCGTTGACGGCGGCTGTCCCGGCCGGTACGGTAGCGCGTGCCGTATCGATTGCCCAGCCCGCTGGCCCCCGTCCGCGTCCCCCGCCGCGTGCCACAGGGTACCGTTCCCCTCATCTCGGTCGAGGGCAGCGCGTACGACTGCGGCCGGGAGTACGGCGAGATCGTGCGCGCCCGCTACCCCGGCTACGAGCGCTACCTGCGCCAGGCCCCGGACTGGCTGCGGCTCGATCCGGGCGTGCGGCGCCTCTTCGAGCGCCGCGCGCCCTTCGTGCCGGAGATCTTCCGCGGCCTGGCGACGGACGCTCCCGCCGGCGTCCTCCCGGCGGACGCTCCCGCCGTCGGGGCCGCCCCTCCCGGAGACGGCTGCACCTCGTTCGGCGTCTCCGGCGCCGCCGCCCTGGACGGGCAGCCCATCTCCGGCCAGACCAAGGACGTCTCCACCGGGGCGGCGGCGCTCTTCGTCGTGCTGCGCATGCGCCTGACCGGGGGGCCGACGCTGCTCGTGCTCGTCTACCCCGGCGAGGTGCTCGGCCTCGGCCTGTGGTCGACCGGGATGAGTCTCTTCCGCAACGCCCTGCCCTCAACCGGGAGCGCGGCCGGCGGGCTGACCATGGAGCAGTGGGGCCTGCTCGCCCTGGCCGGACCGGGTGTGCCGGAGGCCGTCGAGCTGGCCGAGCGCCACGGCATCCGGGGCCAGGGCAGTCACCTGATCACGGACGGCAGCGGCGCCGCCTGCTCGGTCGAGTACAACGCCGGTGGCACGGGCGTCGTCTGGGCCCGCGACGGGATCGCCACCCACGGCAACCACCCCGAGGCGCCCTCGACCGCGCCGCACGCCGACCTCGGCTGGGTGGCGAGCGAGCGGGAGAACTCGCGCTACCGGATGCACGGCCTGCACGCGCTGCTCGCGGCGGAGCGGGGGCGCCTCACCCCCCAGCGGGCGATGCTCCTGCTCGCCGACCACACCTACTACCCGCAGGGCATCTGCCGGCACTGGATCGAGGGTCAGCCGGACTCGGAGACGGTCGCCGCCGCGGTCGCCGAGCCCCTGGCCGGACGCCTGCACGTCGTCCGCGGCCAGCCCTGCAGCAACTGGGCGGTGACCTACACCTGCTGATCCGGCGGCCCGCGGGCCGTCCGCCGCCCGGCCGGGCCCCGTCTCGCCGGCCTGCCGGCCTGCCGGCCTGCCGCCCGCGAGAACGCAGACGGAGGAACCGCGATGCGAAAGATCGTGCAGATGATTTCGGTGTCCCTCGACGGCTTCTTCGAAGGCCCCAACCGCGAGATCGACTGGCACCTGGTGGACGACGAGCTCCACGACCACTTCAATCAGCAGCTCAGCACGATGAGCGCCTTCCTCGACGGGCGGGTCACCTACGAGCTGATGGCCGCGTTCTGGCCGACGGCCGATGCCGACCCGGCGAGCCCCCGGACGGTGGTCGAGTTCTCCCGCATCTGGCGGGACATGCCCAAGTTCGTCTACTCCCGCTCGCTGCGACAGGCGGACTGGAACACCACCATCGTGCGCGAGGTCGTCCCCGAACAGGTCGAGGCGCTCAAGGCGCGGCCCGGCGGGGACATGGCGCTCGGCGGGGCCGATCTCGCCGCCACCTTCAGGCGCCTGGACCTGATCGACGAGTACCGGATCTACATCCACCCGGTGCTCATCGGCCGGGGCGCGCCCCTCTTCCCCCCGGCGGACGAGGCGTACCCCCTGCGCCTGGTCGAGACCCGGACGTTCGGCAACGGCGTCGTCCTCCTGCGCCACCAGCGCCCCGGTCCCCGCTGAGTGGCGCCGCCGGGTGGCGCGAAGACGCCGGCAGCGGGGGAGGTGCGTCGCGCGTTCGCGCCGGCCGCCGGGACCGTCTACCTGGACGCGGCCACGTACGGGCTGCCCCCGCGCCCCGCGGTGGCGGCGATGCGCCGCATGCTCGACCGCTGGCAGAGCGGGCTGGGGGACTGGCGCGAGGAGTGGGACGGCTGCGCCGACGCCGCGCGGGCGGACGCCACGGCCCTGCTGGGGGCGCCCGCGGGCACGGTCTCCCTCCTGCCGGCGGCGTCCGTCGGCGTCGGGTTGATCGCCGCCACCCTCGGCCCGGGGGACGAGGTGGTCGTCCCGGACGACGAGTTCACCTCGGTGCTCTTCCCCCTGCTCGTCGCCCAGCGCGAGCGCGGCGTCGCCGTCCGCGTCGTGCCCTTCGAGCGCCTGGCGGCGGCCGTCCGGCCGGGCACCCGCCTGGTGGCCAGCAGCCTGGTGCAGTCCCAGTCCGGCCGGCTGGCCCTGCTCGAAGGGCTCGTCGCCGCGACCGCGGCGCACGGCGCGCGGCTCCTGCTGGACGCCACCCAGGCCCTGCCCTTCGTCGCCCTCGGGCCCTGGATCGACCGGATCGACTACCTGGTCTGCGCCGCCTACAAGCACCTGCTCTGCCCGCGAGGGACGGCCTTCCTCTACGTCCGGCCCGAGCACCGCGCTTCCGTACCGGCCCTCTTCGCCGGCTGGCGCGCCGCCGATCAGCCGTACGGGCGCTACTACGGCGGTGACCTCACCCTGGCCCCGGACGGGGCCCGCTTCGACGTCTCGGCCGCCTGGATCGCCTGGGTCGGGGCGGCCGAATCGCTGCGCCTGCTGCGCCGCTGGCAGGCGGCCGGGGCCCTGGACGCGGTGCCCGCCCTGGCCGGACGCCTGGCGGCGGCGCTCGAACTGCCGCCCCCCGGCGCCACGGTGCTCAGCGTGCCGGTGGCGGACGCCGGCGCCGCCGCCGCCGCCCTGCGCGCGGCCGGGGTGCGGGCCTCGGTGCGGGCCGGCGCGGTGCGGTTCTCGCCCCACGTCTACAACTCGCCCCGCCAGGTCCTCGCCGCCGCCCGGGTGGTGGCGCCCTACGTCGCCGTCGCCCCGCCGGGGGGCTAACGCCGGTGCTGCCCGGGCCACCACCGGCGCCTGAGCCAGAGAAAGAGAGGATCGCGCCGTGCGCATAACCGGAGTGGAGGTGATCGTCGCCGGGCCGGTCCGCGGCGGGCCCAACTGGACGGTGGTCAAGATCGCCACCGACCAGCCCGGGCTGGTCGGCTACGGCAACGGGGCCATGTCCGGGGGCGAGCGGGCGGTGGCGACGATGATCGAGCAGCACCTCGCCCCCCGCCTGATCGGCGCCGACCCGGACCGGATCGAGGACACCTGGCAGCTCTTCCAGCGCAGCACCTACTGGCGCGCCGGGCGGGTGCTCGCCGGGGCGACGGCGGCGATCGACCTGGCCCTCTGGGACATCAAGGGCAAGCGGGCCGGCCTCCCCCTCTACTCCTTGCTCGGCGGCAAGTGCCGCGACCGGGTGCTCTGCTACGGCCACGCCTCGGGGCGCACCATCGACGACGCCGTCGAGTCCGTCCACGCCCACCGCGCCCGCGGCTTCCGGGCCATCCGCGCCCAGGTGGCCACGCCCGGCTACGAGTCCGGCAGCTACGGGGCCGGCGGGGGCCGCGCCGGGGCCCCCGCCGGCCCCGTAGC
>DATLLM010000360.1:0-3437 GCA_035537855.1 Chloroflexota bacterium
GGGCAGCCCGCGGGCCGGAGTGGCCGGGAACACTGCCGTAGCGCGGCCGCGCCGAGGAGGCATGCCGTGAGCACCACGCTCGCGAAGCCGACGCCGCAGCCGACGCCGACCGAGCCGGGCGCGACCTACGAGACGATCAAGGCCGAAGGCGCCCAGCTGATCGACGTGGTCAAGCGCGTGCTCCACGAGGGCAACGCGCGGCGCATCGTCGTCAAGAAGGGGGCGCAGACCATCGTCGAGTTCCCGCTGACGGTGGGCGTGGTCGGCGCCGTCCTGGCGCCGGTGCTCGCCGCCGCGGGGGCCATCGCCGCCCTCGTCACCGACTGCGACATCGAGGTGGAGCGCACGGACGCGCCCGCGCCGCCGCCGGCGTAGACGCCCCCGCGCCCCGTCGCTGGGCACTGTCGAGTGAACCAGCCGGTGCCGCTCGTTGGGGGCACATGGGCCCGGTCCTGGGTGTTGGTGCTGCCCGGCCTGATCCGAAAGAGGTGGTCGCCCGCTGCCCCGGTTCCGGCTGCTCCTCGGTGGGCTTGACTGTGTCGCGCCGGCACCGTCGGCACGGGCCGGGCGATCGGGTGCATGGGGGCCTCCGGCGTCGAGTGGGGGCACCCCCCGACTCCGCGAGGCCCTCGCCTTACCCGGGATACCCCCGCGGGTGGGACGTTGCGCCTGCCAGCGTATCCCGGAGCGGCAGCTACCCCGCAGCAACGCAGGGCAACCCGAGCAATACCGAACGGGGAGGACGCTGGACCCCGCCGGAGGCACGTTTGTCTCCGCGGGAGGGGCCGCGTGCGATGGGATCTCGGACCTGAGGGGCTGGCGGTGCGCTGGCGCTCTCGCCCGGCTTCGGCGGGTTCGCCCACCTGGTGGCGGGGCGGGTGACCCACCGGATGTAGCCGATCGCGACGGCCCTGTAGGTCGTCGGGGGCCTCTCCGTCGGCGAGATCCGGTTCGGCTAGGCCACGCAGGCCGAGCTCCAGCCGAACATCGTCGGCCGGTCGTTCGACGAGGTGCTGCTCGGCCTCATCCCGGGGATCGCGGTCGAGCTCGCCGCACGGTACCTGGTGCGGTGGGGCGGACGGCTCGCCTATTGAACGGGCGACGGCAGCGCCCTCACCGCTACAGCGAAGGAGGCCTGCGCCTGAGTCCCCGCGTCCTGGTCCGTCCCGGGCGGCCGGCCCCGCGCCGGCCGCTACCGCACCCCTGCCCAGAGTGCCCGCTCCGCGGGTCGGGGATCGTCCACGACCGCCGGCGGCGGGGGGAGTGGTACTGGTAGCCCCGCTCCGGACTCGTCGCGGCGTCGGCCCGGGGCCAGACGCTCACGTCCACGGCGTACAGCGGCGGCCCCGGCGGTAGCGGCTGGCGCCGCAGCAGGGCGCGGAGCGCCTCGAGGTGGACGTGCCCCCGACGGAGCGTCGCGTACACGCTCCCCCAGCCGTGCCGGTGCCCCGGGGCCAGGCTCAGGTGGGGCAGCGATACGCACGGCCCCGGCGTGAGCAGGGCGTCCCGCCGCCCGAAGCAGCCGTACCGCCCCGCCCGGAACGCCCGCGGCGCCTCCACCTCGGTTCCAGCCATCGCGGCATGGTGCCGCACCCCGCGCCGCCGGCGCCGCCCCGACCGGCCACGTCTATCACCGGGTCAAAAGGCCAGACGCCAATTGTTGCATTGATGCGTCAGACCGCATCCGTGCTCTCCTCAAGCGCCTCAGCAACCGCTTGCTCTAGCGGAAGCGCTTGTCCAGCGAACCAGACCGCCGCCGCCGCCGGGCCCAGGGCCCGGCGGGCGGGCTCGAGCCAGGCTCTCAGTGTCGCCTCCTCCAGAGCCGAGGGGGAAACGCCGGATACGCGGTAGAGGGCGGCGGCCGCCCCAGCCACCCGCAGGGCCCGCTCCGGCTGACCGCCGCCGGCGGCCAGGCCAGCCAGCCCGCCGAGGGTCTCGGCGACGCCCCGTCGGTCATCCAGCGCGCGCCGGATCGCCAGGCTTTGCCGGTAGAGGGCGCCGGCCGCAACGCCGTCGCCTTGATCCTGACGAAGGTCGCCGAGCGCATTGAGCGTCCACGCCACCGGGCCGGGCCGGCCGATCTCCCGGTGCAGGAGCAGACTCTCGGTAAGGTGCTGTTCCGCCTCACGGTAGTTCCCCTGCAGGCGTGCCAGACATCCCAAATAGTCCAGCGTGTGGGCCGTGGCTTGGCGGTGCCGCATGGCGCGGATGCAGACCAGACGCTCCCGCCAACACCGAGTTGCCTCGGCGTAGGCGCCCCGGTCCTGGGCCAGCTGAGCCAGCCCCTGCCAGACGAAGGCGAGGCCCCACCGATCGTCCAGGTCTCGGAAGACGGCCAGGCTCTCCTCGAACAGCGGGCCCGCCCGGGCGAGCTCCGCCCGCCGCCGAGCAACGGCACCGGCGACGGCGAGCGCGAAGCCCGTACCCCAGCGGTCGCCGATGGCCCGGCTTCGCGCCAGACTCTCCGCTGCCAGGGTCGCCGCCCCCGCGAGATCGTTCTCGAACATCGCGAGGAGGGCGAGGCGGCCGGTGACGGAAGTGACCAAGGCGTCGTCGCCGAGTCCTCGGCTGAAAGCCAAGCCCGCCTGAAGTCGCGCGCGCGCTCCAGGAAAGTCGTCGAGATACAGTGCTAAGAGGCCGGCGGCGCTGAGGGCCCGCGCTCGGCTGGCGAGGAGTGGGTTCGGTGGGGCGCCATCCTCCCGCGCCGGTGGCACCGGGGTGCCGGCGCCGACCCCTAGCAGCCGGTCGAGCCAGGCGAGTCCCTCGCTTCGGCTCCCACGCACGTGCCAGTACCAGCCCAGGGCTGCCGCCAGGCGAAGGCCCAGGGCGGCGACCTCAGCGGTCTGTGGCCTCCCGCCGCTGGCCGAGCCGGGCGCTCGGGCGGCACACCAGGTCAAAGCGGCCCGCAGGTTGTCGTACTCGTGCTCCAAGCGATCGAGCCAGACGATTTGCTGGGCCCCGTGCAGCTGCGCTGCGGCCGCCTCTGCCAGGGCGACGTAGTAGGCGGCGTGGCACTGCCCGACCTGTGCGCTGCCGCCTGACTCATCGGCGTCCAGCCGCTCGAGGGCATACTCGCGCACGGTCTCCAGCATGGCGAACCGAGCCTCGCCCCCCGGCTGCTCCACCGCGTGGATGAGGCTCTCGTCGACGAGTGCCGCCAGGCCATCCAGCACGTCGAAGCCGAGATCCCGGCCGCCGTCGCAGACCGCCTGGGCCGCCTCCGGCGTCCACCCCGTGGCGAAGACTCCCAGGCGGCGGAACAACACCCGCTCGGCGGGTGCCAGGAGGTCGTGGCTCCAGTCCAGGGTCGCGCGGAGCGTCCGCTGCCGCGCCGGAGCATCGCGCGCGCCGCCGGTGAGGAGGGGTAGCCGGCGCTCCAGGCGGGCCAACAGGGCGGCCGGAGAGAGGAGCCGGACGCGGGCGGCGGCGAGCTCCAG
>DATLLM010000361.1:0-5976 GCA_035537855.1 Chloroflexota bacterium
CACGAGCACGAGCACGAGCACGAGCACGTCCGCCCCGCGGGCCGCCCCGCCGGCCGGGTCGCCCCTCGCTCGCAGCCGCTTCCGCGGCCTCACCCGGCTCTTCAACCGGCTGGTGCTGCGCTTCGCCGGGACGCGCCTGATGCCCCTGTACGGCGTGATCGAGCACCACGGGCGGCGCTCCGGGACGACGTACCGGACGCCGGTCGTCGTCAAGCCGACCGCCGACGGATTCCTGGTGCCCATGCCCTGGGGCGAGGGCACGGACTGGTACCGCAACGTGCGCGCGGCGGGCGCGTGCGTCGTGCGCTGGAAGGGCCGCGACTACGCCATGGTGCGCCCCGAAGTGCTCGCCGACCCGGCGACCGCCCGGGCCGGCTTCAACGCTTTCGAGCGGCAGGCGATGGCCCGGTTCGGGATCGACCGCGCCCTGCGCCTCCGCTTCCGCACCCGGGAGCCGTAGCGGCGCCCCGGATGGCCGGGCGGGGGCCTCACGCGCCGGCCAGGGCCACGCGCTCCCTCCGCCCCGCGCTCTCCAGCAGGAACCAGACGAAGGGCAGGAGGTAGAGCACCTTCAGGTTGAACGGTTCCGCACCCGGGGTCACCCCGATCGCCGGCAGGACGAACGCGTAGAGCTCCATGGCGAGGACGAGCGCGAGGACGGCGATCCCCAGCACCCGGCTGAGCCCGTGGCTGTCACGCAGCAGCACGAGGAGGAGGGTGAGGACGACGGCGTTGATGAGCAGCGATTCGACCGTCTGTCCGAGGACATCGAAGGCGAGGGCGTGCAGACTCGCGCTGGCGGTCAGCTGCGCCACGCCTTGCAGGAAGAAGATGCCGGCCAGGGAGCCGGCGGCGGCGCACCCGAGCACGCGTCCCCACGCCGGGATCGCGAAATCGGGGAACGCGAGCGCGAGCAGCAGGAAGCCGGCGGCGAAGACGAGGTGGAGCACGGCTTCGGGCTCGACGCCGAACAGGAGCTGAATCAGGACCGCCAGCGGCAGCGCGACGAGGAAGAGGACGGACGCGGCGACCCCCCGGGCGGACCTCACGCGCACCCCCTCGACGCGGCGACGCCTCCGGGCGGAGAGGCGCCGGCCGCCCGCGCGGGCGGGCACCTGACGCCGCGCGCCGGCCACGTCGACCGGCTGCGGGCGCCGGGGGCGGCGCTCACGCCGCCCCCGGGCTGAACGCCGGGACTCCCCGGGGCGCGGGCGTCCGGACGAAGCCGGCCCCGGCGAGGAGCCCGGCCAGCACCGCCACCGCGCTGCCGCCCAGAAGGTACAGGGCGAAGAACAGGTCAAGGTCGGGGCCAGCGAACGCCGGGAGGGCGAACTCCGCCGCCGCGTTCCAGGCGGCGTGGAACAGCATCGCCAGCAGGACGCTGCCGCCCGAGCCGTTCGCCAGGAGCGTGTAGAGGACGGTCGTGGTGACGATGAACAGGACCCGCAGCGGCACCTGGCCGTACTGCCCGGTCAGGAACAGGGGGGCGTGCCAGCCGGCCACCAGGGCCCCCAGGATCAGGGTGGCGGCCAGGGGCGAGCGGCCGGCCAGCAGCCGGGGCAGGGCGAAGCCGCGCCAGCCGGGCTCCTCCCCGAGCGCCCCGCTGAGCGGGAACAGCAGATTGAACACGAAGATGGGGACGAGCCCGGGGAGGCGGCCCAGGAGGGCGTCCCCGGCCGGCGCCGGCGCGCCGAGCGCCACGGCCGCGGCCGCGGCGCCGGCGGTCACGCCGAAGGGGAGGAGCAGGGCCAGCGCGTACCACCGCAGCCCGACGCGCCACCGCCCCATCCGCCGCAGCAGGGCCGCGGTGGCGGGCCACCCGCCGACGAGCGGGGTGACCGCGAGCGCGGCGAGGAGCGGGCCGCACGGGAGCAGCGGAACGGGGAACGCCCCCACCGCGTAGGGCACAGCGGCCAGCCAGGTGAGCCCGTAGGCCAGGACGAAGAACGTCGCCAGCGGGTGCTGCTGCGCTACCCGTCCGATCGCCGGCCCCATCGCCGCCTCCCTCCTCCAACGCCTTCCGCACGCCGCCGGGCCGAGCCAGAACCACAAGCAGCCGACACCCCACCGCGGCGGAGGGGAGCGCCGCTGCAGCGGCCGGCGCGGCCGCTCCGGGTGCCGTACGGCGGTGCCGGGGCCCGTCCAGCGGTGGCCTCGCGCGCTCCGACGGTCGGCGAGACCCCCCAGCAGGGCGGAAGGCGACGGGGGCCGGGGGCCGGGTCGCCCAACCTCCCCACGCCGGGGAGGTACGCCCACCCTACCACCGGCAGCCTCCCGGCACAAGGCACCTCACCGGGAGCGGGAGCAGGCGAAGCAGCGGGAGCGGGAGGGAGATCAGGCGAAGCAGCGGGAGCGGGAGCGAGAACAGGAGCGAGAACAGGAGCGGGAGCAAGTGGGTGTGCGGTCGAGACGGCAGGTTTTGCGCGGGCGCGGCCGGTAGGGTGCCGGCCGCATGGCCGCGCACGGCGCCGTGCTCGCCTCCGGCGAGTGGTGGGCGAGGGGTGTGCGGTCCGGCCGCCGCCGGTGGGCTGACGACCGCGAGCGCGCCGGCCCGAGTCTCCGCGTCCGGAACGCCCCCACCACCGTCGACGGTGGCGAGGCGGGGTTCGCAGTCGCCCCCTCCCGCCGATCATCCGGCTACGGGTACCGTGCCCGCCCATGGCCGGTGGCCCCGTGCGGCGCCGCTGGCCCTCCACTCCGGGGCGTCGACTACGACGCCGTGCGCGGCCCGGTGCTGGCCCGCCTGCGGGCCGCGCCCGCGCATAAAGAGCAGCCGCGGTCTCACCCGCTCCCGCTGCCTCACTTGATCTCCCTCCCACTCCCGCTCCCGCTCCCTCTGCATCTCCTGATCCCGCTCCCGCTCCCGCTCCTGATCTCGCTCCCGCTCCCGGTCCCGCTCCCGCTCCGGCTAGACTTGCCAACCAGAGGGAACGCGGTATCGCCGGGGGTTCATGTTCGCCGGCCCGGCGCGCGGTCCGATCTGAAGGGGACGACGACGATGGCCTTCGCGAGTCTGCGCCGGGGAGGGCGCCGCTGGCGCTTCGGCGACTGGCCGGTGGCGATGCAGCTGACGGTGGGCCCGGTGGCTCTGCTCACGGTGCTCGTGCTGACCGTCGGCCTCGCGCTCGGGGTCTACTTCCGCACGCGGACGACGTCCGCCGCGGTCGTCGCCACCTACAATCTGCTGCAGGATTCCGCCGAGCTGACCCGCCTGGTGGTCGACCAGGAGACGGGCGTGCGCGGCTTCGCCCTGGCGCGCGACGAGGCGTTCCTCGAGCCGTACCTGCAGGCCAGGGGCGAATCGCGCCTGCTGCTGGCCTCCCTGGAGGCGCGCGTCGCGGGCGAGCCGCAGCAGCTCGGCCGGCTGACGCGCACGGCGGCGACGCTCGAGGAATGGGAGGCGAACGCGGCCACGCCGATGATCAACGCCACCCGCTCCGGGGGCGATCCGGGGGTCATCGTGCGCACCGGCGCCGGCCGGCAGCGGATCGACGCCATCCGGGGTGAGCTGCACGACTTCCAGGCGTCCGCGGCCCGGTCCCTCGCCGAGCGGCAGATCACCGACCAGCGCATCCGCCTGGCGGTCGTCGCCGCGTTCTTGCTCACCCTCGGCCTCGCCGTGCTCGCCTGCCGGCTGGCCCTCGCCGCCGCCCGCGGCGTCTCCGAGCCGGCCCGGGCGCTGGCGGCGGCGGCGACGCGCATCGCGGCCGGCGACCTCA
The DNA here is from genome assembly GCA_035537855.1 of Chloroflexota bacterium. Lineage (GTDB taxonomy): Bacteria > Chloroflexota > UBA11872 > UBA12225 > UBA12225 > DATLLM01. The sequence continues at coordinate 3,720 of DATLLM010000361.1, forward strand.
GCGTGCGCGTCGGCGCCGCCGCTGCCGCCGCTGCCGTCTGCGCCATCGTCGCCCCCGGCGGCGCGGTCCCGAACGGCGCCGGTGGGCCGGCCGGAGGGGCGAACGAGCTGGCCGCCACCGCGCGGGCGTTCGACTCCATGACCGACGCCCTGACGGCGTCCCGCGCCGAGGAGGCGGCCGCCGGCCGCGCCCTGCGGGAGCAGATTCTCCTCGCCGGGCGGGCCGAGAGCGAGACCCGGGCGGTGCTCGACGCCACGGCCGAGGCGATCACCCTGGTCGACCCGGATCGCCGGGTGCGCCTGCTCAACCGGGCCTTCGTCGAGGGCTTCGGGCTCGTGCCGGCGGAGATCCTGGGGCAGGACTTCCGCTCCCTCGGCCCGCACGTCGAGCGCATCTTCGAGGACCCGCAGACGTTCCTCCGGCTGGTGGCCGGCACGGCCGCCGATTCCAGCCGGCGCTTCAGCGCCGACGTCCGCCAGCGCTGGCCCCGGCGGCGCGAGCTGTCCCTGTTCACGACCCCGGTGGGCACCCCGGACGGGACGAACCTGGGGCGCCTCTACGTCCTGCAGGACGTCACCGCCGAGCGCGAGGCGGCCCGCCTGCGCGAGGAGCGCCGGCGGCAGCTGGAGGAGGAGCTGCACCGGGCGGCGCAGCTGCAAGCGGACCTCCTGCCGCGGGAGGCGCCGGCGGTGCCGGGCTTCGAGCTCGCCGCCCGCTGCCTCCCCGCCCGCGAGGTGGGCGGGGACTTCTTCGACTGGCACGAGCCGGTGACGGGCGAGGTGACCTTCACCCTGGGCGACGTGATGGGCAAGGGGCTGCCCGCCGCCCTGCTGATGGCCACCGTGCGCGCCGCGCTGGAGGGCGTCGCCCGGCGAAGCCCACCGGCCGAGGCGGTCGAGGCGGTGGCCGCCGCCACCGAGCGCGACCTGGAGCGGGCCGGGGCGTTCGTCACCCTGTTCCACGCCCGGGCCAACACCACCACCCGCTGCGTCGAGTACGCCGACGCCGGCCACGGCCACGACTTCGTGCGCCGCGCCTCGGGCGAGGTCGAGGGCCTGCCGGTGCGGGGCCTGCCCCTCGGCGTCCTGCCGGAGCAGACCTACCTGGGGGGGACGGTGCAGCTGGCCCCGGGGGACGCACTGGTGGTCTACAGCGACGGGCTGGTCGACGCCCGCCCCGACCTGGACCTGACCCCGGTCTCGATCTCCCGGGCGCTGGACGGGGCCGCGAGCGCGGCCGCCATCGTGGAGCGCCTGGTCAGCCTGGCGGAGGGGGGGCCAGAGCGCGCCCTGCCGGACGACCTGACCGTGGTGGTGCTGCGCTGCCGCGACGCGCCCGAGGCCGACTGAGCCCGGCCCGGGGTTGCCGGGCGGCGCGAGACTCAGGGCAGCAGAACGCGCGTCGAGGAGTGACCCGAGATGAACATCGGCGTACTGGGTTCCGGAGCGGTGGGGCAGACGATCGCGGCCAGACTGGTCGAGGTCGGGCACGAGGTGACCCTTGGCACACGCGACGTGGCCGCGCTCCTGGCGCGCACCGAGCCCGGGATGGGGCAGAGCGAGTCCTTCGCCGCCTGGCACGGCCAACACCCCCGGATCGTGCTCGGCACGTTCGCCGAGACGGCCGCCCACGGAGAGGTGCTCTTCAACTGCACCGCCGGCGGGGCATCGCTCGCGGCCCTCGGCCAGGCCGGCGCCGGCCGTCTGGGCAGCAAGATCCTGATCGACGTCGCCAACGCCCTGGACTTCTCCGCCGGCTTCCCGCCGACCCTCTCGGTGGTCAACACCGACTCGCTCGGCGAGCAGATCCAGCGCGCCTTCCCCGCGCTGCGGGTGGTCAAGGCCCTGAACACGGTGACGGCGGCCGTGATGGCCGATCCCGGCCTGGTGGCCGGCGGCGACCACAGCGTCTTCGTCTGCGGCGAGGACGCCGCCGCCCGGGCCGCGGTGGCAGACTACCTGCGGCGCTGGTTCGGCTGGCGGGAGGTGATCGACCTGGGCGGGATCAGCGCCGCCCGGGGCACGGAGATGTACCTGCCGCTGTGGCTGCGGCTGATGGGCGCCCTGGATACCCCCGCCTTCAACATCAAGGTCGTACGCTAGCGGTGGCGCTGGCGACGGCCACCCCCCACCCCCGTCCCGGGGGTGGCAGTGACCGCAGCAGCGGTCGGAAAGGAGAGCGACGGTGCGCATGCAGCTGCCCGAGAGCCCGCAGCGACCGGGGGGCGCGGTCACGCGCCGGCGCCTGGTGATGGGGG
>DATLLM010000362.1:0-8798 GCA_035537855.1 Chloroflexota bacterium
ACCCGGCCCCGCCGGCGAGCCCCGCTTCGCGTCGAGCGCTTGCGCCGCCCGGCGCCCCGGGGGCCCTCCCGGCGGCGGTCCCGTCCCGGCCGCGGTCAGCGCTTCCAGGCGACGCCAGCCGGAGAGGGCGTCGCCCGGGGGCCACGGGCGACCCGGCTGCCCGGGCGCGCCCCATCCCGGCGCCGGGGAGGGCGAGGGGGCCCGACCGGCGCCCGCTGTCTCGGCCGCCATCGCCCCGTCCGCGCCGCCCGTCGCCGGTGGGACGAGGCGGGCCGCCCCCGCCGGCGGCGGGACGACCCGCTGGCCGGGCCGGGCGCCGCCCGCCGGGCGGTCCGGGTCCGGATCGTGCACCGCGGGCGCCGGCCCCCGCCACGCCCGGCCCGCGTCCGGCTGCCCCCAGCCGGAGGGGGGGACGGCTCCGGCCGGCCCGAGGCGGCGGAGCGCACCGTCGGCGGACGCGGCGACCAGAGGGCCGTCCCTTCGGCGCGTCGCCCGCCCGGCGGTGGTGTTGCCGGGCGTCCCGGTGGGCCTGCCGGCCAGCCCCACGCCCGCCGCCCCCGGCTCGCCCGCCGCGGCCGCCGTAGCCGCCCCTTCGGGGAGTCGCGCCGGCGGACTGGTCGCCGGCGCGTCCAGCGCCGGCGGCGGGAACGGCTCGGTCAGAGGCAGGGGGGCGTCGAACGCGCCCAGGGCGGCCGGGTGCGCCGCGATCGTCAGCAAGCGCCGCCGCCGCCGGGCGGCGGCGGCGGCGAAGGCGCGCAGGGCGCCGCCCCCGTCGGCGGCACCGCGCTGCGGGTCGGGAGCGACGAGCGCCCGCAGGGCCCGGTACCGCGCCGCGTCGTCCGCCGCGCTCACCGAGTGGCCTCGGCCGGCTGGCCCGTCCCGTTGAGCATTTCCAGGTAGAGCAGGATCTGCCCGATCGTCATCTCGCTCACCTCCTGGGGCGTCCAGCCGAACTCGCGGGCCAGGACGAAGCAGGCCCGCGAGAGCGGGGCCTGGACGGCGCCGGTCAGGGCCTCACCCGGCAGGTCGAGTCCGCTGATGCGGTTGACCTCGTCCACCAGGAAGCGCACGAGTCCCGCCGGAAGGGCAATGACCTGGGCAGCGGCCAGCTTTGGCTCAACCAGGGTGCGTTGGAGGATCAGGGCGGAGGTGAGCAGGTCGTCCTCGCGCGCCGCCTTGACGATGACCTGGATGTCCGCCACGGTCAGGGGGCGCAGCACGACCGTCCGGGCCTCGGACGGCGCCGCCGCCGGCGCGGGCGCGTCGCCACGCGGGGCCACCGGCGTGCTGCCGTTGTCCCCGGCCGAGGCGGCCCCGGCGGCCAGCAGCGCGGGTGGGACGGCGACGGTGTAGGTGAGGCTGCCCCCGGCCAGCAGCTCCTCCGCCGTGAGACGCATGGCGACTACGCCGCCTCCTCGTCCTGCACGCTGATGAAGAGGGCCCGGAAGCGCACCGACTCCAGGACGAAGTCGTCCTCCGGGATCTGGAAGCTCCAGTTCTGGAACATGGCCTGGTGAATGGTGACGGTGCTGCGGTTGCCCGGGATGGCCGCGTTCTCCAGGAGGAGGGTGATGTTGAAGGCCGGCTGTACCCAGCTATTCGCCGGGCGGCTGGTGGCGGCGTCGCCCAGGAGCAGGGTCAGCAGCGCGCCGTTGATGTAGGCCCGGCCGATCGACCCGCTGATGTTGACGTTCCCCGGGCGCAGCTCCGTCGGGTAACGCTGCCCGATCTCGTGGAACGGTTTCAAGTCGGAGGCGATCTCCACCTGCACGCCGGTCGCCCGCCCCACCGGTGTGAGCTGATAGGCGTCGATCACCTGCTGCGCCCGCTCGCCTTCCGGCCCCTGCGGCCCGGCCAGGGTGATGGAGGCGTCCGCCCCGGTGAGGACGTTGGTGTTCGGCATGCTCTACCCTCCTGCTCTGGCCTGCTTTGGCCCGCGCTGGCCTGCGCTGGCGCGGCCCCTCACTCGAGGTACATCGTCACGCGGATGAAGTCGATGCTGAACGTGGGGCGCAGGAAGACGGTCACCAGCGCCCGGCCGGCGATCTCGTCCGCCCGGGCCGCCGTCACGTCCAGGGTGTAGCCGGTGAGCATCTCCGCCAGCACCATGCTAACCAGGAAGCCATCGAGCGTCCCGCGCAAGGCCTTACGCACCCGCTCGTTGTTCAGCCGGCCGATGAAGGGGAGGCTCCCCCGGCGGATGCCTTCCTTGGCGAAGTCCACGATGCGCCGGGTGGTGATCTGGGCGAAGGGACCGGGGTCGGTGGTGATCCCGCGCACGACGCGGATGCCGGTCTTCACCTCCAGGGCCAGGACGCGGTTCTGTACCAGGTCCTTGAGCTCGTTACGCAGGAACTGCGCTTCGAGGCCGGCGACGTTGACCGTCTTGCTCGTGGGGCTGACGTGCGGCGCCAGGCCGGCGATCAGGCCGGCGACGGCGGCCGCGGTGTAGGCTCCCGGCAGGGTGACCAGCACCCGCCGGCGCTGGGCCTGGCTGGCCGCGGCGTCGACGGCCCTGACCCCCGGGGCGACGAAGACGATGCGGTCGTTGGCCACCGTGTTGGCGTCGTTGAGGAGGGCCGCCCGGTCGGCGCCCAGACCGGCCCCGATGATCCCCAGCCGCTCCTTGCCCTGGTTCTCCATCCCGTCCAGGTGACCGGCCAGGACGTCTGCGGCGTCGGACAGGGTCTGCCCGGCCAGCACGACGATGTTGGCCGCTTCGCGCTCGAAGAGGGCCAGGGCGTCGCCGTAGTCCACGCTGCCGGCGGCCGCTCCGTTGGCGCCCGCGCCGAACGAGAACGTGCCCGTGGCCAGGGGATTGGTGCTGGGAGTGGTCGTCGCCGGCTCGGCCCGGAACAGCGAGCCGGCGTTGGCGTCGACGGCGTCGCTCAGGGCCTGCCCGCTGGCGACGTCGGCGTACACTTCTTGCTCGCCCGTAGGCAGCGTCAGCGTGACGCGGGTGCTCGTCCGGAAGTACGTCACCCGCAGGGTGTGCTCCGCCGTCTGGGCGGCCCCGAAGGTGAGCCGGCCGCTGGCCTGGTCGACGGTGAAGTCGGTGCGCGTCGTACGGTCGGCGGCCGCCGCGCGGAAGGTGTACGCCTCGCCGGTCGTGCGGTTCTCCACCGTCACGTCGCCGGGGCCCAGGCCGCCGGTGGCCAGGCCCCGGCGCACCAGATCGGCGTCCGCCAGCTGGAGCTGGGTGTGCCCGGTGTTGAAGCCGTTCCCTTCGCCGATGAGGACGGCGGCCACCTGTACCCGGCGCAGGCTCTCCCGGCGCACGTCGGCCGTGGCCCCGTCCGCCCACGACCCCGGGTCCCTGGCCAGCAAGCGCGTTTGCGCCACCGGGGGCGTGGCGGCGTCGTTCAGCACCGCCTGCGAGGGGACCACCGGCCCGGCGGCGACGCGCACCGCCAGGACGTCCGTCGCTCCGTTGTTGAACATCAGCTCGAGGGCGCGCACCAGCGTCAGCTCGTCGCTCGCCCCGTCTACCCAGGCGTCGTAGTTGCCGAAGACCTCCTTGGCCTGGCTGAAGCTGCCCAGACTCACCGCGACGCCGGCCGGCCCGCGGGCGGCCGTGCCGCAGACGGCGATGCGCCCGGTGGCGATCGGCGGCACGCTGATCAGCGCCTCCGGACGCACCTCGATGTAGGTGTCCGGCAGGATCATCTCGGTGATCACTTCGGGCATGGGCTGGCTCCTTCTTGCGCCGGTGCGGGCCGCGGGCCGGCCTGCCCCGTCGAGGGCCGCCGCCCGGCCCTGGGGCTCCGGGACGGCTGCGCCCTTCCGAGGCTGTTGGCGGTCGTCACGCTCTGCGGATCGTCTCCCGTTCGATCGTCCGTCCTGATCCGCTCTCCACCTCATACGTCACGGGGACCTCCCGAATCGGCGGCCCCGCCGGCGCCAGAGGGATCACCGTGCGCTCGTAGACGCCGGCGAAGTCCATCCGCCGGACGAACATCCCCTCCCCGCCGGCGTCGATCGTCCCGGCCGGCGGCCGGCCGGTGGGACCGAGCCCGCTCGGGGAGAAGCGCAGCAGACGCTCCACCGTGCGCCGGTTCGTCGCCGCGTCGTCGCGCTGCCGGACGACACCCTCCAGGGCCTGGCCGGCGACGCCGCGCACGATCTGCTCCACCTCGGCCGTGCTGGTGGCCCACACCTGCACGGCGAAGGACGCCGCCACCCGCCCGCTCTCGATCGGGCCGACGTCGACGGCGGCGCCGTCCACCACCTCCCGGCGGACGCCGGCCGTCCCCCCCAGGCCGGCCGGCGGGAGCCGTACGCCCTCGAGCGCGACCACCACCGCCGGCAGATCGGTCTCCGCCCGCGGCACGACGACGCCGACGTTGTCCGGGTCGAGTGGCGCCCCGACGCCGTCACGCACCAGGGACAGAAGATGGTCGAGCGCGGCGAGCGCGAGTTCGGTGGCGGTGGCCGGCATGCCTCACCCTTGGGCGTGGCCCCCCGTGCCTGGGCCGGCCCGGACGGCGAGCAATATGCCAGGCACGTCCCGCGCTGTCAACGCGACGCCCGGGTCCCGACCGCCCGCGTCCACCGGGACGGCCCGGAGCCAAGACCGCCCCAGGAGCTGCCCGAGGGAGAGCGAGAACCTACCGGCCGGCCGTCCTTCTTCGTCGTCTCGCTCTCCCGGGGGCCTGGTACGGTAGGACCGGCGCGGCGGCGGCCGAGCCGGGTGCGGGCGGCGCACGGGGGGCCGGCACAGGGAGCCCACCGGCCGGAACGGAGGGGAAGGATGAAGGTGGCCGTCGTGGGCGGCGGCATCGGTGGGATGACCCTGGCCCTCGCCCTCCACGACGCCGGCATCGCCGACGTGGATGTCTACGAGGCGGCCCCCGCGGTGCAGGAGCTGGGCGTGGGGATCAACGTCTTACCCCACGCCGTGCGCGAGCTGACCGAGCTGGGGCTCCTCGGCGACCTGGCCGACAGCGGGATCCCCACCGCGGAGCTGGTCTACTACTCCAAGCACGGGCAGCGGATCTGGGGCGAACCCCGCGGCCGGGCGGCGGGCTACCGCTGGCCCCAGTTCTCGATCCACCGCGGGGCGCTGCTGGGGCTCCTGTACCGGGCGGTGCTGGCCCGGCTCGGGCCGCGGCGGATCCACCCCGGGCACCACCTCGTCCGGTTCGGCCGGGGCGGGGCGCGGCGCGCGGGCGGCGTGTGGGGCGAGTTCGCGGCCCGGGGTGCGGCCCCCTCGGCCGCGCGGGCCGAGGCCGACCTGCTTGTGGGCTGCGACGGGATCCACTCCGTCGTCCGCGGCGCGCTCTACCCCGACGAAGGGCCGCCTGTGTGGAACGGGATCACCATGTGGCGGGGGGTCACGGCGGCGGCGCCGTTCCTCTCCGGCCGCACGATGCTCTTGGCCGGGTACTTCGGCCGCCGGGTGGTGGTCTACCCGATCTCCCGCCCCCACGAGGCGCGGGGACGGGCCCTCCTCAACTGGGTCGCCGAGTACCGGGTCGCCGCCGGCCAGCCGATGCCCCGGCAGGCCTGGGACCGCACGGCCCGCCTGGAGGACGTGCTCGCGCCCTTCGCCGCCTACGGCTTCGACTTCCTCGACCTCCCGGCCCTGTTCCGCGGCGCCGCCGCGATCTACCAGTACCCCATGGTCGACCGCGAGCCGCTCCCGACGTGGGACTTCGGGCGGGTGACCCTGCTCGGGGACGCCGCCCACCCCATGTACCCCGTGGGGTCCAACGGGGCCTCGCAGGCCATCCTCGACGCCCGCGTGCTGGCCCGCGAGCTGGCCCTGCGGCCCTCGATCGACGCGGCGGTGACCGCCTACGACGCCCAGCGCCGCCCGGCCACAGCCGCCGTGGTACGGGCCAACCGCCAGATCGGTCCGGAGCGGTGCCTGGAGCTCGTCGAGCAGCGGGCGCCGGACGGCTTCGCGCGCCTGGACGACGTGGTCAGCCGCGCGGAGCTGGAGGAGATCTCCCGCGCTTACCAGCGGACCGCCGGCTTCGACCCGGAGCTCCTCAACACGCGGCCCTCGTTGTCGGTGCGCCCGGCGCCCGGCTCGACCTCGACCTGAAGGTCACCGGTCGGGCTGGCGGCGCCCGCGGCCGCCGTCGGCGGGATGAACGATCCGATCGCGAGCGCTACCAGCCCGGCGTGGAGGGCCGCCCGCCTGGCTCCGCCGCCGATCAGCAGCGCCAGGCCGCGTTGACCACCCGTGTGTGCTGCGTCATCGAACGCTCAACGGGCCGGGATCGGGCCAACCGCGGTGCAGGGATCAGGCGCATCCGGTCGCGATCGGCGCCAGCAGAATGTCGTTCTCGACCGAGTACCACTCGGCCCGTTCGATGCTCGTTGGCCGTGCCGGATCGTCGGGGTCACGCACCACGAAGTCGCGGAGCAATGAGCGCTTCACCGCGAACACCGCATCCGAATCGAGGTACCTGCTCGCCGAGTCGAAGATGTGCGTCTGCAGCCTGTGGTAGCCAGGCGCGGACACGATCATGTGGATGTGCGCAGGGCGCCACGGGTGCCTGCCAGTGGCCGCGAGCATGTCGCCGACGGGCCCGTCATCCGGAATCGCATACGGGATGGGCCGCACGCCGACGAAGGCGTAGGAGCCGTCCGCCCGCGAGGAGAATCGCCCGCGCAGGTGGTCCTGGTCGGGCGCTGATTCCTGGACGGCGTAGAGGCCGTTGGCGTCGTTCTGCCAGACGTCGAGCTCGGCGCCGGCGATGGGCCCGCCCTGGAGATCGCGGATAACGCCGTGGACGAGCGCCGGGGTACCGAGCGGCCGTTCGATCATGCTCCCGGCGTAGTCGCGCTTCGGCGCATTCGGCGTCCAGAAGGGGCCGAGGACGGTCGCCTCGGTCGCGCCCGCCGGGAGGGGATTGGCGAGCGAGTCGACCAGGCCGGACAGGCCGAGCGCGTCCGACCACAGGATGAACTCGCTGCGCTTGTCGTCGGTGATGGCACCGGTTTTCGTCAGGATGGCGATGGCTTGCGCCCACTCATCCTGCGTGAGCTGCACGTCCGAGGCGAAGGCATGGAGGTGCCGCACCAGGCTCTGCAGGATGTCTTTGAGGCGCGGATCGGGGCAGCTATCGAAGGATGCGATCGCTGCGTGAGTGAGCTCATCGGCCCGCGTCGACGTCGTCATAGGTTCGGTCGCTCTCCGCCGCGCCAGTCTACCGCCGCCGCCGCAAGGAGCGGAATTCGCGCTCCGCGTCGGCATCGGGTCCTCCGAATGTGGGGGATGCCTCCAGCTTCCCGGCCGGCTGTTGCCGTCGGCATCGGGTGAGGGCCAGAACGAGTCCCCCCACAGTGGCAGACCTTTCTGAAGGAGCTGCCTCTGCTGCGGCGCAGGTGGCCGCTCGCCGCGCTCGTGGGGATCGCGGTGGGTGTAAAACTTCCGTGTGGACGGCACCTGACCAGGCGAGCGGGGCGGTCCCGCCACCGGCCGGCCGGGCGCGGGCGGTCACCCACCTGCCCACCGGAGGCCTGACCCGCGTCCCCACGTGAGTGCCGGGAGGCGTGGGCATCGGCCCCGCCGGTGCCGCTCGCGTCCGCCGCGGTCACGCCCGATCGCCACACGAGGGAGACAGCAATGGAGCTCGACGAAGTGATGCGGACGACGTTCGCCGCCCGCGCGTACACGGGCGAGGACATCCCGGACGCGGTGCTCTACGAGATCCTGGACCACGCCCGCTTCGCCCCGAGCGGCGGCAACCGCCAGGGCAACCGGGTGATCGTGGTGCGCGACCCCGCCACCCGCGAGCGCCTGGCCCAGCTCGCTGAGCCGGCGGCCAAGCGCTACGGCGCCCAGGTCCAGGCGGGCGAGCGCCCGTGGAACACCATCGTGCCGACCACGGTGACGGAGGAGCAGGTGGCGAACACGCCGGCGCCCCCGGGACTGACCGCGCCGTTCCGCACGGCGTCGGTGGTGCTGGTGTTCGTGGTCGACCTGAAGCTGGTCGCCTCCACCGACCGGTACCTCGACCGGGTGGGCGTGGTCAGCGGGGCCTCGATCTACCCCTTCGTGTGGAACGTGCTCCTGGCCGCGCGCCAGGCGGGATTCGGCGGCACGATCACCACCATGGCCGTCGCCCAGGAGCCGCAACTGCAGGCCCTGCTCCGCATCCCGCAGGACCACGCCGCCGCCGCCCTCGTGCCGCTCGGCAAGCCGGTGAAGCAGCTCACCCGGCTGACGCGCCGCTCGGTCGCGGAGCTCGCGACGCGCGAGCGCTTCGACGGGCCCCCCTTCGGCACCTGAGCGATCGAACGCGGAGGCCGCGATCGGGCTCCGCCGTGGCTGAGCGGGCAGGCGGCGCAGCCGCGGGGAGCTGCGCGCACTGGGGATCGAGGTCAGCAGCCGCTCGATCCGCCGCTACCGGTGGCGCGGCCCCCAGCGGTCGCCGAGTCAGACCTGGCGTACGGTCCTGGCCGACCAGGCCCACGCGATCCGGGCCGCCGATCTGTTCACCGTCCAGACCCTCACCTTTCGCACCCTCCACGTCTTGTTCTTCATCGGCCACGGACGGCGTAAGCTCCTCCACGTCCGGGTGACCGCCCACCCCACCGCCGCCTGGGTGTGGCAGCGGGTGCTCAACGCCACGCCGTGGGGGCGCGCGCCGCGGTACCTGCTCCGCGATCGGGATCGCGTCTACGGCAGCGACTTCGGGACCAGGCTCAAGGGACTCGGCATCGAGCAGCTGCTGACGACTGTCCGCGCTCCGAAGGCGAACGCGGTGGCGGTGGCGGTGGGGCGGGGTTGACGGTACTACGGCGTGTCCGCAAACCTGTGACGCGGCAGCATAGAATGGCGT
>DATLLM010000363.1:0-12025 GCA_035537855.1 Chloroflexota bacterium
GTGGTGGGCATGGCGGCCGAAGGCCGGCGCTCCCGCAGCGGGCGCCTGGGGGCGGTGCACCCGGTCCTCGCCCGGGTGGCCGCGCGCGCCGGGGTTCCGGTGGTGCCGCTGGGGATCGGGGGGACGTTCGACGCCCTGCCGCCGGGGGCGCGCTTCCCCCGGCGGCGTCCCGTGCGCATCCGGGTGGGGGCGCCGCTGTGCTTCGCGCCGGGAACGAGCGGGGAGGCGGCGGCCGTCCGCATCCGGGCCGCGATCGCCGCCTTGCTGCCGCCCCAGCAGCGTCCGCTGGCCGATCCCCTGGCCGATCCCCTGGCCGATCCCCTGCCGGCGGGCTGACTCAGACCGGCTCGGCCGGCGCTTCGAGGGGGACGCCGCGCCCGCTCTGCAGGTGATGCGCCCGGGCGAAGTTCTCGCTGCCGGCGGCGGCCATGGCGGCCGAAACCGAGAGGTCGAGGCACAGGGCGGCGGCGGCGATAACCTGGGCCAGCCGCAGGGCGCTGCCCGGCCCCTGGCAGCCGAGGAGGGAGAGGAACGCCCGGGCGTGGGGCAGTCCCGTCCCCCCGCCGACGGTGCCCACCTCCAGCCCGGAGAAGCGCAGGGAGAAGTGCACGCCCCCCGCAACCGGCTCGAGGACGAGGTGGGCCATGCTGCTCGTGCCGACCATGCCCAGGTCCTGGCCGGTGGCGGCGAAGACGGCGGCGACGACCGAGGCGGGGGTGGCGGCGACGGACTGCATCCCGCTGGCGTGGCCGCCGTGCATCCCGGTGTGCTCGAGGGCGATCAGGTCCTCCCGGGTGACGCGCAGGGTGCGGCGCAGGGTGCGGTCGGAGATGGTGGCCTCGGCGAGGACGGTCTTGCCGTGCCCGCCGGCGCCGAAGTAGAGCGCGCTCGGCTTCTTGTCCCCGCCCATATTCGCTTCCAGGTACACCCGCCGCGGGGCGACGCCGGCCTGGGGCGGGAAGCGGCGCAGGACGAACTCGGCGTTCAGGGCGTACGAGTTGCGGGTGATCATGTTCGGCCCGCAGGCCTCGCCGGTGGTGTAGCGGTAGAGCACGTGGCAGGCGGGGCCGACGACGTGGCTGTCCACCTCCCGCAGCCGGGCGTGGTGGCTGAGCCGGGGCACGCCCCCGGGCGCTTCGGCGTGCAGGGGGTTGGCCGGGTCCTCCAGCCAGGACCGCATCGCCCCCGCCTGCTCGGAGACCCAGGCGGCCAGGCGCAGGGCGTCCGCGGCCGTGTCGAAGACGAAGCACGAGGCGCGGGTGATCCGGTCGCGCAGGACGAAGGTGCGCACGCCTCCCTCGGAGGCGACGGCGGCTGCGCCGCGCAGCAGCGAGGCGGTCAGTCCGCCCTCGGTGTGGGCCAGGGGGACGTAGACCTCCTCCCGCTGGCGTCCGGTCTCCACCAGCCGCCCGGCGGCGTCGGTCTCGTAGCGCCCGAGGTCGACGGCCAGCGGCCCGGCGACGCCCACCGGCAGCACGGTGTGGGCGGTGAGCGCCTCCTGGAACCCGGCCAGGTCGGCGGCCGGACGGGGCCAGTCCCAGACGAAGTCGTGCGCCGCGTCCCACCCCGGCCGGGCGCGCAGGGCCGCCTGGCGGGCGGCGATCGCCTCGGCCGTGTTGCGCCGGGGCCAGGGCGGACGGCGCCGGTCGGGCGGGGGGCCGGCGCCGCTCACCTCACCCGCCCGCCGGGGCCGGCGGCGCCCCGGCGATCAGCCGGCCCCGGCAGAGGGCGACCAGCAGGCAGCCGAAGCAGCGCGGGATGGCGAAGAGCGACGGCCGGCGTTCGGGCCCCGGCGGCGCCGCCTCCGCCGCTGCCCGGTTTGGGCGGCCCAGCAGCGCGAACTCGCTCCCTCCGCCCGGCGGCGGGCCGTCCGGCGGGCCGTCCGGCGGGCCGTCCGGGGCCCCCGATTCGGGGTCGAGCCCGATGCGCCGGCCGAAGTGCCCGAGCTCGAGCGCCATCCGCGCTTGCAGCGCGTCGCCGTCGAATTCCAGGACGTCGCAGTCCTCGCGCACCTGATTGAGCCCGCCCTCGATCAGTCGCAGCAGCTCGTCGCGCATGCCCACCAGGGCCCGCCGCCGGGCCGGCTCCAGCTCCGGGACGTGGCGCCGCAGGTAGAGCAGGGCGAAGGCCTGATGGCGGGACTCGTCCTCCAGGATGCGCGCCGAGACGTGCCCGAAGAGGGACCCCGGCCGGCTGGCGACGAACGAGCGGTAGAAGAGCTTGGCGTAGAGGTCGCTGATCAGGATGCCCCACACCCAGTCGATCCGGTCGCCCTGGCGCAGGCGGTGGTGGTAGCGCAGCATGTCCGGCATCTCGCGCAGACGCATCGGCTCCTGGCCGAAGGCCTGGTAGAGGCGCGTCAGGGCCTCGAAATGGCGCGCCTCGTCGAGGATGAAGGTGGACAGGTAGAGCTGCGCCGAGGTCTCGCCGGCGGCGAGCAGCCGGGGCAGCACGGCGCTCGCCCCGGCCATCGCCGTCTGCTCGCCGAGGTAGACGGGCGTCAGCAGTCGGGCCAGGGCGCGGCGCTGGCGGGCGTCGAGCGCCGCCGGACGGTCCCACTCCAGATCGCGCGACGTCCAGGAGGCGGCGGCGCCCTTGTGGAACAGGCGCAGCATGAGGTCGTCGCTCAGCTCGGGAAAGATGCGCACCGGGAGGCCCATTCTACTCCCAGCGCCGGCCCCGGACGGGGGCGCCGGTGGCTCACGCCGGGGCGAGGACGTCGAGGGAGCGGGGGTGCAGGGTGAACGCCGCCGGGGTGACGCCGGCGGGGTCGCCGTCGGCGTGCAGCGGCAGCGGAGCCGTGCCGGCGGCGGTGACGGTCAGGCGCCGCCCGCGCAGGAGCCGGAATCCGGGGTGCTTGAGGTGGGCGCCGCGGTAGACGCCGGGGAAGGTGCGCAGGGCGTCGAGGCGCCCCAGATCGCCGAAGATGGCGACGTCGAACAGGCCGTCGTCGTTGCGCGCGCCGGGAGCGATGCGCAGTCCGCCGCCGTACGTCTGGCCGTTGGCCACGGTGACGCTGAGCACGGGCTGCGTCCAGATCACACCGTCCAGGTCGAGGGTGACCGGGACCGGCGTGGCGCCGAGCAGGCCCCGCACGGCACTCACCGCGTAGGCCAGACGCCCGGCGAAGCGCCGCTCGTGGCGCTGCAGGGCGGCGATGCGCGCGTCCAGGCCGGCGCCGGCGGATTCCAGGAAGAGCCGGCCGTTGACCCGGCCGGTGTCGATCCGCCGGCGCCGGGCCAGCGGCAGGGCGGCCAGCGCCCGGCGCCAGTCCAGGGGCAGGCCGAGCTGCCGGGCCAGGTCGTTGCCGCTGCCGGCGGGCAGGACGGCCAGGGCCGCCGCGCTGTGCAGCAGCCCGGCGGCCACCTCGGCCGCCGTCCCGTCTCCGCCGACGGCGACGACCACCTCGGCGCCGGCCTCGACCGCCGCCGCCGCCAGCCGGGTGGCGTGGTCGGGCGCGACCGTGGTCACCACCTCCCCGTCCAGCCCGGCGGCGCGGGCGGCGGCGCCCACCGCCGCCGCCGTCGGGGCCCGGCGCCCCATCGCCGCCGGGTTCACGATGTAGGTCAGGCGCACGCGTTCGCCGTTCGTCCCGTTCCCGCCGGGCGCCGTCTCGCTCCCGGCGGGGCGCAGTATAGTGCTCCCCGGACGGTCCGGCGCCCGCGGGCCGGGGGGCGCGGACGTGCGGGGCGCGGCGGGGGCGGTGTGGAGGTGCGGCGGTGGCGAGCGAGTCAGTGGCCGGTGGCGCCGTCTACGAGCCGGCGGCGCCGGCGGCCGTTCCGGCCGACGCCCCCCGGTGGTGGCTGCGGGCCTACCTCCTGCTCGGCGCGGCCCAGGGCCTGTTCCTGGGCGCGACGGGGCTGGTCGTGCCGGCCGAGCTGCAGGTCCCGCTGCGCCTCAGTCCGCTGAACGCCCGCTTCGTCGCCGCCCTGTACTTCTCGGCCGCGCTCGGCCTGCTGCTCTCGGCGTTCGCCAGGCGCCGGGTGGATACGCGGATCTTCGTCTTCTGCTTCGGTCTGGCCACCACGCTCATCCTGGGGGTGACCCTGCT
Source organism: Chloroflexota bacterium (assembly GCA_035537855.1). Taxonomy (GTDB): domain Bacteria; phylum Chloroflexota; class UBA11872; order UBA12225; family UBA12225; genus DATLLM01. Next base: position 4,052 of record DATLLM010000363.1, read on the forward strand.
GCACTGGCCCGACTTCATGGCCGCCGGGCTGCCCCACCGGCCGCTGTGGATCTTCGCCTACGTCGTCGATCCGCCCCTGGCCGCGCTGATCATCTGGGCGGCCCACCTGTGGCCCGGCCCGGCGGCGCGGCAGCCCCTGGCGCCCCTGTTCTGGACGCTGGCCGCCGTGCTCGGGGTCACCGGGGCGCTGCTGCTGTTCGCCCCCGCCGCCGCCGCCGCCCTCTGGCCGTGGACGCTGCCCCCGGTGCTGGCCCAGGTCTACGGCGGGTTCTTCCTCGCCTTCTGCCTCGCCGGGGTGCTGGCGGCGCGCGAGGCGCCGGGCGCCGGCGTGCGCAACGTCTGCCTCGCCTGCCTGACCCTGTTCGGCCTCTCCCTGGCCGCGTCGCTGGCGCACCTCGACCGCTTCCGGCCGGGGCCGCCGTCGCTGCTGTGGTTCGCCATCCTGGGGCTCGGCGTGCTCGCCTTCGCGGTGGCTACGGTGCGCTCGTGGTGACCGCCGGCGCGGCGCCGGCGCCGGCGCCGGCGGTGGGCGACCGGCGTCTGCGCCCCCTGCGCCTGTTCCTGCTGCTGACCGGAATCGCCCTGACCGCCCAGGGCGCCCTCTCGCTCGCCCTCGCCGCCGCCGGCGCCGTCCTGCCGGACCTGGCGCAGGCGTTCGTCGCCGACCCCAGGCACGCCACGCTGCACGTGCTCTGGGGGCTGGTGGTGCTGGTGGTGCTGGGGACGCGCTACGACGACGCCCGCACCCTGACCGCGCTGACGCTGCTCTTCGGCGTCTTCTACACCGCCCTGGCGTTCCTCGGCCTGTTCGTGTTCCGCCCCTTCGGGCTGCACCTCGGCCCGGGCGAGAACGTGTTCCACTTCGTGGTGGGGCCCGCGGCGCTGGCCACCGGATGGAGCGCCCTGCGGCGCCGCTAGCGCTTCAGGCGCCCGAGCCCTCGCTCTCGTCCGCGTGGTGGGACTCTTCCACGGCCGCCCAGAGGGGGCCCCAGGCGAGGTCGTCGGCGACGAGGCCCACCCGGTGCAGCTCACCGATCACGGCGCGGTAGGAGGCCAGCGGGCTGACCTCTTCGTAGTCCAGCCCGGTGCGGGCGCAGAACGGCCGCACCAGCGCCTGGGCGCGCCGGAAGTTGACCCGGGGCATGGTGGGGAAGAGGTGGTGCTCGATCTGGTAGTTGAGTCCCCCGAAGACGTAGTCCCAGAGGGCGCTGGCGGTCACGTTGCGCGAGGAGAGCACCTGCCGCTCCAGGAAGGACAGGCGGGCGCCACTGGCCCACACCGGCATCCCCTTGTGGTTGGGGGCGACGATCGCGGCCAGGTAGAAGCCGGCGACGAACTGGGCGACCAGGAAGACGGCGACGAAGCGCCAGCCGAAGCGCAGCCAGACGAGGGCCCACAGCGCCAGGTTGAGCGCCAGCAGGGCCAGCTCGAGGCGGCGCCGTCCGCCGCGCAGGCGCTTCCAGGCGAAGGCGTAGCTCTCCACCCGGAAGGCGAAGACGATGAACAGCAGGAAGACGATGATGAACGGGGAGAGGGCGGCCTGGTGGCGGGCCACCCAGCGCCGCCAGCCGGTGCGGGAGGCGGCGTCCTGCTCGGTGAAGGCCACCAGCCCGCTGCCCTGCAGCTCGGGATCGGCGGCGGCGTCGTTGGTGTGGCCGTGGTGGGCGTTGTGGCGGTGGTACCAGTACCAGAAGCCGATGCCCGTGCACAGGCTCCAGCAGATCAGGCCCAGGCCCCAGTTGGCGCGCGCGCTGCGGAAGACGCCGAGGTGGCCGGCGTCGTGGCCGATCAGCGCCACCTGGATGCTGGCGAAGCCGATCAGCGCCCCGGCCAGCACCGTCCAGAGCGCCCCGGCGGGGAGGACGACGGGCAGGACGAGCGCCACCCCGAAGAGGACGAAGCACTGCAAGCCGCGCCACAGGTAGTAGCCGTAGGCCCGCTCCAGCAGGCCGGCGGCGATCGCCGTGCGGCGCAGGCCGGCGTAGGCGCGATCGAACGCCCCGGCCGCGCGCGGGGTGGCGAGCGGCGGCGGTGGAGTCACTCAGAAGGACTGGCGGTAGAGCCCCAGCACGGCCTCCGGGGTCGGCTTGCGGGGGTTGTTGTCCACCAGCCGCGCGGCCGAGAGGGTGCCCTGGACGAAGCCCTCCAGGGCCGACTCCGGAACGCCCACCTCGCGCAGCCCGGCGGGGAGGCCGACGTCCCTGGAGAGGGCCCGCACCGCCTCGGCCGCGCCGGCGGCGGCCTGGCGCAGGGAGCGCTCCGTCGCCGGCTCCCCGAGGGCCGCCGCCAGGGCGGCGAACTTCGGCAGGTCGGCGGTCATGTTGAACTCCAGCACCGCCGGCAGGAGGAGGGCGTTGGCCATGCCGTGGGGCACGTGGTAGGCGCTGCCCAGGGGGTAGGCCATCGCGTGGCACAGGCCGGTGCCGGCGTTGGTGATGGCGATCCCGGCGAAGAAGCTGCCCAGCATCTGCCCGTAGCGGGCGGCGGTATCGCTCCCCCGGCCAACGGCGGTGCGCAGGTTGGCCCCGATCAGGCGGGTGGCCTCCAGCGCGTAGAGGTCGGTGTGCGGGGTCGCCTTGACCGCGACGTAGCTCTCCATGGCGTGGGTCAGGGCGTCCAGCCCGGACGCGGCCGTGACCCCCGGGGGGAGTCCGAGGGTCAGGTCCGGGTCGACGATGGCCACGGCGGCCAGCAGGCGGTGGCTGACGATCCCGGCCTTGAGCCGGCGCTCGGTGTCGTCGAAGATGGCGTTGGGCGTCACCTCGCTCCCCGTGCCGGCGGTGGTGGGGATGAGGATGGTGCGCGGCCCGGTGGCCGGGACGAGCTCGACCCCGAAGTACTGCTGCACCGGACCCGGGTTGGCCAGCCGCAGGGAGACGCCCTTGGTCGTGTCCAGGGCGCTGCCGCCGCCGACGCCGACGAGCAGGTCGTAGGCCCCGCCGCCGGGGGCGCCCCCGCGGGCCGCCTCGAACGCGCGCTCGACGCTGGCCACGGACGGCTCCGGCTCGACGTCCGTGTACAGGCCGGTGGTCACCCCGGCGCCCTCCAGCAGGTCCCGCACCCGGGTGGCGATGCCCGCCCGGGCCACCCCCGGGTCCGAGACGACCAGCACCCGGGCGGCGCCGAGGCGCCGGGCCTCGTCCCCGACGCGCTCGACGGCGCCGCGCCCGACGTGCTGCGTCTCGGGCGCCCGGAAGGGGGATGCCGACTCCGGGATTCGCCCGGGCACCTGGAGGGCACGCATTATCATGTCCGTCTCCATCGGCTGGATTGTACTGACTGGTCCTGACCCCCCCGCCACGGAAGGAGCGCGCCGTGCCCCGACTTGCCGATCCCTTCGCCGCGACCGGCGAGTGGTACCGCGGGAACCTCCACGTCCACACGACCAACTCGGACGGATCGATGCCGCCCGAGCGGCTGGTGGCCCACTACGAGAACGCCGGCTGGGACTTCCTCGCCCTGACGGACCACTGGAAGGTGTCGCACGTCGAGGCGGAGCGCTTCCCCTCCATCACGGTCATCCCCAGCATCGAGGTCAACACCGCGCCCGGCTCCACCCTGGCCGGGACGAACTACCACATCGTCGGGCTGAACATGCAGGCGGAGCCCGAGCGCAAGGAGGGGCTGATGGGCCCGCCGGGGGCCCAGTGGCTGATCGACGCCATCCGCGAGCAGGGCGGCCTGGCCATCCTGGCCCACCCCTACTGGAGCGGCCTCTCTCTGGGCGACGTGCAGGGCCTGCGCGACCACCTGGGGCTCGAGGTCTACAACGCGGACACGGAGGTGCACATCGGGCGGGGCAACAGCCAGGCCCTGTGGGACGACCTGCTGACCCGGGGCCTGGCGCCCCTGGCGGTGGCCGTCGACGACTGCCACCGTCCGGGCCAGGACAGCCTCCGCGCCTGGACGACCGTGCGGGCCCCCGACCGGGCCCCCGAGTCGATCATGGCGGCGCTGCGCGCCGGGCACTTCTACGCCTCAACCGGTCCGGAGATCCTGGACGTGCGCTGGGAGCCGGACGCGGCCGCGGGCACGGACGACGAGCCGGCGGGGGGCACCGTCTCCGTGCGCTGTAGCCCCGTGCGCTCGATCACGCTCGTGGCGGACGCCACCAAAGGGGGCCGTCTGAACGCCGGCGCCTTCGGGATGGCCCTGCGCGCCCGGCGCCTGCGCCCGAGCGGGCACAACCCCGAGGGGGTGAGCGACGGCAGCCTGCTCACCGGGGGCGAGTTCTTCCTCACCGGGAGGGAGCGCTACGCCCGCATCCAGGTGGAGGACGGGCTCGGCCGGCGGGCCTGGACGAATCCCCTCTTCGTCCGCACGCCCGGCGGCGAGGGCGTATAGTCTCGCCCCATGAGCGACCCGCTGGCGAAGCCGCTGACCACGCCCTCGGAGCAAGACGGCAAGTTCTTTCCCCGCCAGGACCGGATCAAGAAGATCGAGACGTTCCTGGTCAAGCCGCGCTGGCTGTTCCTCAAGATGACCACCGAGGAGGGCATCGTCGGCCTGGGTGAGCCCCTGCTGGAGGGGCGGGCGCTGACCTGCCAGACGGCCGTGCAGGAGCTCGAGCCGTGGCTGATCGGGGAGGACCCGACGCGGGTGGTGCACCTCTGGCAGAGCATGTACAAGCACGCCTTCTACCGGGGCGGGGAGCTGCTCACCAGCGCCCTCTCCGGCGTCGAGCAGGCCCTGTGGGACTGCTACGGCAAGCTGGTGGGGCTGCCGGTCTACCGCCTGCTCGGCGGCCCGACGCGGGACAAGATCCGGGTCTACGGCACCGCCCGGGGGCGCGACCCGGAGAGCGCGGCGCAGAGCGTGCGCGAGGCCGTCGCCCTGGGCTTCAACGCCATCAAGACCGGGCCGGCCGGTGGGCGCCGCGGGCGGCTGATCGAGACGGCGGGGTACACCGAGCGGGTGGTGGAGACCTTCGCCGCCATGCGCGAGGCCGCCGGTCCGGAGGTGGACATCGCCATCGACTTCCACGGCGCCGTGCCCCCGGCGACGGCCAAGCGCCTGGTGAAGGCCCTCGAGCCGTACCACCCCTTCTTCATCGAGGAGCCGGTGCAGTGCCAGAACGTGGACGTGCTGGCGGACATCACCCACTCCACTTCTGTGCCCATCGCCACCGGCGAGCGCCTGTTCACCAAGTGGGGCTTCCGCGAGCTGCTCGAGAAGCGGGCGGCGACCATCCTGCAGCCGGACCTCTCCCACGCCGGGGGGATCATGGAGACCCGCTTGATCGCCGGCATGGCCGAGGCCTACTACGCCGGGATCGCCCCCCACTGCCCGCTCGGCCCGATCGCGTTCGCCGCCTGCGTCCAGCTGGACGCGTCCATCCCCAACTTCCTCTGCCAGGAGGGTGGGCGCCACACGACCCCGGAGACGGACGGCTACCTCAAGGTGCCGTTCCGCCACGAGGGGGGCTACCTGCCCCTGCCCACCGGACCGGGCCTGGGGATCGAGCTGGACGAGGAGTCGATGGCCGCCAGGGGCCTGATCGGGCACGACTGGCAGAACCAGAAGAGCTACGCCGAGGACGGCTCGGCGATCGACTGGTAGCCCGCCGCGCGCCGGGCGGCGGGCTGAGGTGGCGTCGACAGAACGTACGCTGGCCGGCTGGCTGCGGGTCTAGCTGCGGTCTTTGAAGGTCAGCTCGGCGATGCCCGACTTGTCCAGCTCGCCCTTGCCGCTGGCCACGAGGCGGTCGAACTGCTGCTTGGTCGCCTCGGCGAGGGGCAGGGTCAAGCCGGCCTGGTGGGCCAGGTCGAGGGCGATGCCGGAGTCCTTCGCCGCGTGGGCGGCGGAGAAGTAGACCCCGTGGTCGCGGTTCTGCATGTCCTCGCCGTCGGTCTCCAGGACGCGGGAGTTGGCCCCCGTCTGGGAGAACACCTCGCGCAGTAGCGTCAGGTCGAGGCCCAGGGCGTCGCCCAGGCCGAGGCCCTCGGCCAGCCCAGCGGTGTTGATGTTCATCACCATGTTGACCAGGGCCTTGACCTGGGCGGCCTGCCCCGCCTGGCCGACGTAGCGCAGGGCGGAGCTCATGTCTTCGAGCACCGGCCGGGCCCGCTCGAAGGCCTCCGGGGTGCCGCCCACCATCAGGTAGAGGGTGCCCTGGCGGGCCTGCGGGATGCTGCTGGCCATGCAGGCTTCGAGGCTCTGCGCCCCGGCCTGCTCGCTCAGGTTCTGGACCTCGACGTGGACGCCCGGGCTGACCGTGGCGCAGTTGATGAACAGCTTGCCCTGGGCGCCGTTGAGCAGCCCGGCCGCGCTGCGGGGGTCGAAAATCTGGCGCATGGCGCCGTCGTCGGTGACCACGGTGATGACGCAGTCGGCGGCGGCCGTGATCTCGGCCGGGGTGCCAACGGCGGTGGCGCCCAGCTCCGCCGCCAGCTCCTGCGCGGCGGCGGCGTTGACGTCCTGCACCGCCACCACGCGGTAGCCGACGTCTTTCAGGCGCCGGGCGATGTTGGCCCCCATCCGCCCTACCCCGACGACCCCGATGGTGGTCGTCCTCTCGACGGCAGCCTGTGGTGCGCTCATGGCTCTGCGGTCCTCCCCCAAGGATTTGCGCTGCGTACGGATCGGCCGGGTCAGGCGGTCAGGCGGTCAGACGGACACCGGGCAGGGCGGCGTGCCAGCGCGCCAGATTGGTCAGCCCGGCCGGAAGCCGGTAGGCCCCCGTGAACAGGTAGTTCCCGAGCACGCCGTAGAGGATGTAGTCGGCGTAGACGGGGCGTGCGGCGAGGAGGTACGGGGAGCGCCCGAGCATCGTGTCCAGCGGGGCGAGCACCGCCGCCAGGCGGGCTTGCAGCGCCGGGATCTGGGCGCGCCACTGGTCGAGGCACCCCCGTCCGAACTTGCGCTCCTTGTGGCGGATGTACATCGTGCGCTCGACCACGTCCGGCAGCGCGGTGAGGTACTCGACGTCGTTCAGCCGGAAGCCGACGTCCTCGATCTGCGCCTCGACGTACTGGACGACGATGTCGTTCAGGCCGGCGAGGGCCGCGGGGAACACGCCGAGGCCGTAGCGGGCGTCGACGTAGCGGGCGATGTCCTGGCCCTCTTCCGCCGGCTCGTAGACCACGACCGCCGGCGAGCGGTCGGCGTCCACCAGCACGGGGATGCTGGAGTAGGCGCCGTCCGTCAGGGCGATGGTCGGGCGCCGGTCCCACAGCTGGGGGTTGTGGAGGCTGAAGCCGGCGCCGGCCGCTTCCAGCAGGACGCGGATGGCGATGCAGAACGGGCTCACCGGGTGCTGCACCAGGGTCACTCCGGGGCCGATCCCCAGCTGCTGCAGCAGCGCCGCCGGTACCTCGCGCTCGCTCACTCCCCCCTCCTCCGGACGGGCCGGATTATAGAGGGCTGCGCCCGGGCGCGGAGCGCGGGCCGGCGCCGTTCACAGGACGCGGGAGCCGTCGCAGTAGAATTGGAGGGAGAGGAAGTACGCAGCATGGACCGGCACACGGACCCCGAGCCCGGCGCCGGCCCGGATCGCCCAGATCGACTCCGACCGCCCGAGGACGCCGCCGCCGACGACGCCGCCGACGATCAGGCGGACCTGCGCGGCACTCGCTTCGAGTTCGGTGGGCGCCGTCCGTTCAGCTTCCCCCCGCCGCGGGTCACCTACCGCGGCCCGCAGCGCGCCCTCCCCGGTCTGGGGACGGTGGCCCTGGGCAAGGTGACCCGGGTGGTGCCGTACGGCGCGTTCGTCGACTTTCTGGGCTACCGTGGCCTGGTGCACATTTCGCAGCTCCTCCCCGGCCAGCGCGTCGAGCGCGTGGAGGACGTCGTCCAGCTGGGCGTCGAGGTGGTCGTGCGGGTGATCGCCGTCGACCCGGAGCGGCGCCACATCAACCTGGCCCTCGTCCCGGAGACGGCCGCCGCCGCCCAGGAGACGGCGCCGGCCGCCCCGCCGCCGCCGCCGGCCGCCGCTCAACCGCCGCCGCCGGCGCAACCGGCGGCGGGGTCGCCGCC
>DATLLM010000364.1:0-2546 GCA_035537855.1 Chloroflexota bacterium
GGGACGACTCGTTCAAGATGGCCGCGGCGGCCACCGGGGTCAAGATCAACGTCGTCTGGGAGCCGAGCCAGAACTACTGGGACAAGCGCCAGACGGAGGCGGCGGCCGGCAGCGGCGGGGTGGACGTCATGATCAATCAGCTCAACTGGGTCGTCCCCGGGGGGCTGCAGGGGATGTTCCCCGACCACTACGCCTTGATGCGCCGGGACAAGCTGGACACCAAAGAGTTCTACAAGGCGGACCTGGAGAGCTGGGCCTGGAAGGGCAAGCTGTGGTCGATGCCGATGCAGAGCGGGGGCGGCGTCTTCCTCTACAACAAGGCCATGTTCGACGCCAAGGGCGTCAAGTACCCCCACAAGGACTGGACGACCGACGACCTGCTCGACGCCGCGCGGCGCCTGACGGACGCCGGGGCGAGCAAGTGGGGGCTGCAGGTTGGCCAGAACGGCATCCACTACCAGATGGGCTCGTTCATGTACAGCTTCGGGGGCAAGCTGCTCAACGAGGCCAAGGACCGGGCCATCTACGCCGACGACGCCGGCTCCGTGCGGGGGGCCGAGTTCGACGTCGACCTGACCACGAAGCACCGGGTCACGCCGCCGCCCGAGGTGTTGGCCAACGCCCCGACCGGGCAATCCGGGATGGAGATGAACGTGGTGGCGATGGAGTTCAACGGGCTCTACCGCCACACCAGCGTGCGCCAGGCCATCGGCGCCCAGAACCTGGACTTCGCCCCGCCCCCCAAGGGCCCGGGGGGGGCGCAGCGGGTGGCCGTCGCCGGAAACGCCTGGTCGATCCTCAACTCGAGCAAGGCCAGGGACGCCGCCTGGGCGGCGCTGCACTGGACCTACACCAAGGAGGGGCAGCAGTCGCCGCTGCTGGAGGCGGTCTCCTGGCCGCCGGTCGTCGCCGCCGCCAACTCCCCCAAGTGGCTCGAGCTGTTCAAGGGCACCCGGATCGCCGACGTCTCCAAGGTGTGGGAGAGCGGTGGCCACGACCTGCTGGTGCTCCCCGAGGGCGACAAGGCGTGGACGACGATGAACACCCCGATGAACGCCGCCCTCAAGGGGGAGCTGGGGACGCGCGAGGCGCTGCAAGAATCCCAGCGGCAGATGAACGAGCTGTTCGCCCAGCGCCCGGCCAACTGGAAGTGACCGGGGGCGCTCAGGCGCGGGCGTAGACGGGGATGGCGGCGCCGTTCAGCGGCGCCGCGTCCGGCGAGGTCAGCCAGACCATGATCCGGGCCAGCTGGGCCGGACTGACCCACCCGGAGACGTCCGCGCCGGGCAGATCGCGCCGGTTCGCCGGGGTGTCGATCACGCTCGGCAGGACGCAGTTGACGTTTACGTCGTAGGGGCGCACGTCCTCGGCCAGGGCCTCGGTGAGGGAGACGATCGCCGCTTTGGAGACGGCGTACGCGGCCGAGCCGGCCGTGGGGCGCAGCGCGGAGCGGGAGGAGACGTTGACGATCCGCCCGAAGTTGCGCGCCACCATCCCGGGCAGGGCGGCGTGGCAGCAGAGCAGCGCGCTGCGCAGGTTGAGGTCCAGGGTCCGGGACAGGGCCGCCTCGTCCACCGCCCACAGGGGCTGGCCCCCCGAGAAGCCGCCCACGAGGTTGAGCAGGTAGTCGAGGCTGCCCCAGCGGGCGACCGTGCGCGCCACCAGGGCGGCGACGGCGCCGCCGTCGGTCACGTCCGCCCGCTCGAGCACGAGGCGCCCGGCGGCGTCGCCCAGGGCCGCGCGCACCCGGTCGGCTTCCGTCTCCCGGACGTACGTGGCCACCACGCTCGCGCCGGCCGCCAGGAAGGCCTCAACCACTGCCTGGCCGAGGCCGCCGGTGCCGCCGGTGATCAGGGCGACCCGCGCCGGGGCCGGGGTCGGGCTCACCTTCCGACGCTGACGGCGAAGGGCACGTCCGGATCGGGCAGCGGCGTGTTGAACGCCAGGTGCACGGTCGGCTCGTCGCCCCCGTTCCAGTTGCGGTGCGGCACGCCGGCGGGGAAGACCACCAGCGTCCCGGGCGGGGCCTGGTACTCCTTGCCCTCGACCTCGATCCCCATCGTCCCGCTGAGGATGTAGAAGATCTGGTCGACGGCGTGGGTGTGCACGCCCGCCGGGGAGCCCCCGCCGGCAGGCGTCTTGATGCAGTTGATCGAGCAGTTCTGCCCGCCGGAGAGGTGGTCGAGCAGCACCTGGGTGACCCGCTCGTCCGGGGCGCTCTCGGTCATCGCCCGGAAGTCGACGGTGCGCAGATAGTCCATCGGTCGCGCCTCCTGAGCGCGCCCCATTCTAGCCTCTGAGGGGCGCGGCGCACCCGGTCGGGCGGCCCCGGCGGCGCCGTGGACGCGCTCCATCGCCCTGGCCTCCACCTGCGGGCACACTAGCACGGGCGCCGGAGCGCGTCCACGGCGCCGCCGGGGCCACCCGACCGGGTGCGCGGCGCCCCTCAGAGGCTAGAATGGGGCGCGCTCAGGAGGCGCGACCGATGGACTATCTGCGCACCGTCGACTTCCGGGCGATGACCGAGAGCGCCCCGGACGAGCGGG
>DATLLM010000365.1:0-9163 GCA_035537855.1 Chloroflexota bacterium
GTGCCGGCCGGCAGCGGCGAGGCGATGGGCGCCGAGGAATCCCGCGGGCTGCGCCGGGCCCTCTACGCCACCCTGGCCGTGCTCGCCGTCGTGCTGCTCATCACGCTGCCCCCGGGCGCCCCGCTGCGCAACCCGGAGACGGGGGCCATCGTGGGCAACTCCCCCTTCATGGACAGCCTGATCATCGTGATCATGCTCATGTTCCTCGCCGCCGGGGCCGCCTACGGCTCGGCGGTGGGCACGATCAAGAGCATGAACGACGCCATCGCGGCCATCACCAAGACCTTCGCCGGGCTGAGCGGCCTGTTGTTCCTCTTCCTGGTGATCTCCCAGTTTCTGGCCTACTTCAACTACACCAACATGGCCACGGTCGCCGCCGTCAGCCTGGGCGACCTGCTGGAGAGCGCGAACGTTGGGGCCATCCCCCTGCTCGTCGGCTTCGTGCTCATGACCACCGTGGTCGACGTCATCCTGGGCGGGGCCATCCCCAAGTGGGCCATCTTCGCTCCCATCTTCGTGCCCCTGTTCATGCGCCTGGGAATCAGCCCCGAGGTGACCCTGGCGGCGTACCGGGTGGGCGACTCGCCGGTCAACCCGGTCACCCCCCTGCTGGCCTACTTCGCCCTGATCGTGGTCACCGCCCAGAAGTACCGTAAGGACGCCGGGGTGGGCACCATCATCGCCATGATGCTGCCCTACACCGGGCTGATCTGGCTGGTCTGGACGGTGCTGCTCGTCCTGTGGTACGTCCTCGGCATCCCCCTCGGGGTGGGCACCGGCAGCCCCCGCGGGTAGGAGGCGTCTCCTGCTCTGGTCGACGCTCTGGCTGCTGCTGGGGATCGCCGTCTGCGCCGTCCTCTTCCTCGCCCTGCTCGCGCCGCTCGAGGCGCTCGCCTGGTACGCCGGCTGGCGCCCGCGCCGGGCCTACCAGCGGCGCGCGGCGGCCGCCGCGGCCGCGGCGGCCGGCGTTCCGGCCGGGGCGCCTGAGCCGGAGCATTACGTCGTCTTCCTCTCCGGCATCGGCGATCCCTCGGCGCAGTGGCACTACCCGGAGGAGACCGAGTTCCTGCGCCGCCTGCGGGAGCGCCTGCCGGCGTCGGCGGTGATCTCAGACCTGTTCGCCTACTCGAGCACCGCCGGGGACATCCGCACCACCGCCCGGCGCCCGCTCACCGGGAGACTCTGGAGCGGAATCGAGCGGGCGGTGCAGGGCAACCAGTACGCCCCCATCGGGGCCCTGATCAACCTGCGCAACCTGTTCCAGGTGGCCGTCTCCGTCGACCACCGCTACGGCCCCTTCTTCAACCTGGGGCAGGCGGAGAACGTGCGCGACGCCCTGCTCGCCCACGGCTACCGGCGGGGCAGCGGGCGGGGCATCGTCCTGGTCGGCTACAGCGGCGGGGCGCAGGTCTCCCTCGGGCTCGCCGCCTTCCTCGAGACGCTGCTGGGGGCGCCGGTGACGGTGATCTCGGTCGGCGGGGTGATGTCCAGCGAGGCCAGCTGCCTGCACGTGCAGCACCTCTACCACCTCTGGGGCACCAAGGACCCCATCCAGAAGCTCGGCGACCTGGCCTTCTTCGGGCGCTGGCCGCTGGCCGCCAGATCGGCCTGGAATCAGGCCCTGCGCCAGGGAAAGATCTCCCGGCTGGCGATGGGCGCGGTCGCCCACAACGGCTCGGGCGGCTACTTCGGGCCGGCGCCGCTGCCGGACGGGCGGCCGACGGTCGACCAGACGCTGGAGACCGTGGTCGCGCTGATCGAGGCCGGGCCCGCGTCGGGGCCCCGGCCGCCGCCCGCCCCTCCGGCCGTGGGGTGAGTCCGACCCGGCGGCGAGTCAGCTGTGGCGCACCGGCCCAGGCCGCGCCATCGGGAAGTCTCTGACCGCCGGGCCCGGCCGGCGGCGGCCGGCGGCGGCCGGCTTACTCGGCCTGGACGAGGCCGATCCGCACCGCGTAGCGCACGAGTCCGGCCACCCGGTGGATGTTCAGCCGGTCCATCAGGCGGTAGCGGTGCGTCTCCACCGTCTTCTGGCTGATCTCCAGAATCTGGGCGATCTCCTGCATCGTGCGCCCCTCGGCGATCAGCTGCAGCACTTCCACCTCCCGCGGCGTCAGCTGCGTCGGCTCGAGGGCGGCGCGCCCGTCGCGGGCGGAGAGGCTACCGTAGCGCTCCTCGTAGTCCGAGACGCGCTGCGCCGCCTCGGCGCTGAGGTAGACCTCACCCTTCATCACGCTGCGGATCGCCCGCTCCAGCTCGGACGCGGCGGCGTCCTTCAGCAGGTACCCGGACGCGCCCGCTTGCAGGGCGTGGACGACGTACTCCTCGGTCTTGTGCATGGAGAGCACGATCACCCGCACCCCGCGGTGGTCGCGGACGGTGCGCAGCGTCGCCTCCAGGCCGTTCAGTCCGGCCATGGTCACGTCCATCAGCACCACGTCCGGGCGCAGGCGCTCGATCAGCACCAGCGCCTCCCGGCCGTCGCCGGCCTCGGCGACGACGCGGATGTCCGGGGTGCGCTCCAGGAGGAGCCGCAAGCCCGAGCGAACGAGCGTATGGTCGTCTGCGACTACGACGCGGATGGAGATGGCGACCGCCTTCCGGGGACTCGCCTCCCTGACCTCACACTCGTCCCCGACCGGAAAATACCACAACCCCGGCGTCCCTCCGGCCGGTTCAGGGAATGTCCCGATGGTCGGACGGGGGCGTGGGCCGTACGCTGCCCATCGAGCCGCGGGCGGCGCCGGCGGCGGTCGAAGGGTCGGACTGTGGCCGACGCGGAGGGAGCGGCGATGACGTCAAGCGGGGGGGCGAGCGACCTGTCCGGCGCCCTGAAGCGCGTCCGGGTGAGCCGGCGCGGTGTCGGGGTGTACGCCGGGAGCGCGCTGGCGCTGCTGGCGGGCGGGGCGGCGCTGCCGGCGGCCGCCCAGAGCACGCTGGAAGGGACGCCGTGGCTGGCCGTCTTCGTCGCCGGAACGGGCGGCCGGCTGGTCCCCGTGCTGCTGGGCACCGAAGTGACGGCGACGTTCCAGGGGGGACGGGTCAGCGGCTCGGCCGGCTGCAACACCTACACGGCGGGCTACACCCTGAACGACCCAACGGCCGGCTCCCTGCGCATCTCCCCGGCGGCCGGCACGCAGATGTTCTGCGCCGATCCGCCCGGCGTGATGGACCAGGAGGCGGCCTACCTGGGGGCGCTGCAGCGGACGGGGCGCTTCTCGGCGGCAGGCAACCTGCTGCTGCTGCAAACGGCCGGCGGTCTGGTGCTGACGGTTTACGTCCCCCGCCCGCAGCCCTCGCTGGAGGGCACCGAGTGGACGGTGATCAACTTCAACACCACGCAGGCCGTCACCAGCCCCATCCTCGGGACCGAGATCACCGCCGGCTTCGACGGCGGGCGCATCTCCGGCTCGGCCGGCTGCAACCGCTACACCGCCGGCTACACCGTCACCCCCGGCTCGGACGCCATGAGCATCAGCCCGCCGGCGTCCACCCGGGCCCTGTGCACCGAACCGCCGGGGATCATGGAGCAGGAGGCCGCCTACCTCGCGGCGCTGCCCACGGTGCAGACCCACCGCATGGAGGGGGGCAACCTGATCCTGGAGCGAGACGGGGGGATCCGGGTGGCCACGCTGGCCCCCGCCGGTTCCTGAGCCCGCGCCGGCGGCGCGACCAGGGGCCGGTCCGGGCGGCGGGCGGCGTCCGGCGCCCGGCGTCCTCGCCGCACTACACTGCGGTGCGCCCGGGCGGTCGCGCGACGCTACCCGAGAGCCGGGCCGCCAGAGTATCGGAAGACGGAGCGGATGACGGACGCGAGACCCATCTACTGGTCGCCGCACGGGGGTGTCGCCCGGGACTGGGCGCCGCAGCGGCTCTTCGACGTCGTCGCCGGCGCCGGCTACGCCGGCACCGAGATCTGGATGGACCGGCGCTGGCTGGACTGGAGCGACCCGGCGGACGTGGCCCGGATCACCGCCGACGCCCGGCAGCGTCACCTGGAGACGCCCGTCGTCTGCTGGCGGCGGGTGCCCGGACTGGAGCCGACCGATCCGGCGCACGCCATCGACGCCACGCGGTACCTGGAAGCCTGCATCCGGGTGGGCGCGGCCTGCGGCGCGGACACCGTGCTCTGCTACCCGGGCGTCCCCGATGGCGTGCCCTACCGCGACGCCTGGAGCACCTGCCGCGACGTGCTCGCGGCGCTCGGCCCGGCCTGTCGGGACGCCGGCATCGACATCGCCATCGAGTTCGAGAGCCCCGGACCGGTGTTGCTGGGCACGCCGCTGGAGACCCTGCGCTTTATCGCCGAGACGGGCGACCACGTCTCCGCCTGCGCCGACACCTACCACCTCCACAACCGAGGCATCGACCAGGGCGAGGGTGTGCGCCAGCTGGAGGGGCACCTCAGGCTGGCCCACCTCTCGGACAGCGAGCGCCGGACGCCGGGTGAGGGGACGGTGGACTTCCCTTCGTTCTTCGCCGGCCTGCGCGACGTCCGCTTCGACGGCCGGCTCTTCGTGCAGTGCGGCCCGGCGAGCGTGGCGGAGATCGGCACAGCGCTCGACCGCGCCCGGGCCTGGGCGGCCGTGCTCGGCGCGAGCGCCGCGGGCAGCGGGGAGGGCGACGCCGCTGACTGACCTGCTGCTGGGAATCGACATCGGCACCTCCGGCTCCAAGGGCGTGCTGGCCACGCCGGACGGCGCGGTGGTGGCCACCGCCGAGCGGCCCCACGCCCTCTCGCTGCCCCGCCCGGGCTGGGCCGAGCACGACGCGGAGACGGTGTGGTGGTCGGACGTGCGCGCGCTCTGCGCCGACCTGCTCGGGCGCGGGGCCGGCGACGTCGTCGCCGTGGGGGTCAGCGGCATCGGGCCCTGTCTGCTGGCGGCGGACGCGGCCGGCACGCCCCTGCGCCCGGCCATCCTCTACGGGATCGACACCCGGGCGACGGCGGAGATCGCGGACCTGACGGCCCGCTTCGGCGGCGAGGCGATCCTGGCCCGCTGCGGCTCGCCCCTGACCACCCAGGCGATCGGCCCGAAGCTGCTCTGGCTGCGCCGGCACGAGCCGCAGGTCTGGGCCCGAACCCAGCGCTTCCTGATGGCCAGCTCCTTCGCCGTCCTGCGCCTGACCGGGGAGTACGTCCTCGACCACCACTCGGCGAGCCAGAGCGACCCGCTCTACGATCTGGGCCGCCGGGACTGGATCGCGGACTGGGCGGCCGAGATCGCCCCCGGGCTGCCGCTGCCCCGCCTGGTCTGGCCGGCCGAGGTGGCCGGCCGGGTGACGCCCGCGGCCGCGGCGGAGACCGGCATCCCCGCCGGGACGCCCGTGGTCGCCGGCACGGTCGACGCCTGGGCGGAAGCGGCGAGCGTCGGCGTACGCGACCCGGGGGACCTGATGGTGATGTACGGCACCACCATGTTCCTGGTTGAGGTGGTGGAGCGCGTGCACCCGCACCCCACGTTCTGGGGCACGGCCGGCCTCTTCCCGGGGACGCAGTCGCTGGCCGCCGGGATGGCCACCTCGGGCGCCCTCACCTCCTGGTTCCGCGAGCTGGTCGGCGGCCGGTCCTACGAGTCGCTGCTGGCCGAGGCCGGCGCCGTGGCCGCCGGGTCGGACGGCCTCGTGGTGCTGCCCTACTTCGCCGGCGAGCGCACGCCCCTCTTCGACCCCCAGGCGCGGGGGGTGATCTGCGGCCTGACGCTGCGCCACGGGCGGGGCCACCTCTACCGCTCCCTGCTGGAGGCCACGGCCTACGGCGTCCGGCACAATCTGGAGCTGATGGGGGAGATCGGCGGCGGCGGGCGGCGCCTCGTCGCCGTCGGCGGCGGCACCCGCGGGGGCCTGTGGACGCAGATCGTGTCGGACGTCACCGGGCGGGCCCAGGACGTGCCCACCGTCGGCACCGGCGCCGCTTTCGGCGACGCCTACCTGGCCGGGGTCGGCGCCGGGCGGGTCGCGGCGGACGCCACCTGGAATCCGGTCGCCGCCCGGGTGGAGCCGGACGCCGGCGGCGCCGCCCGCTACGACCCGCTCTACCGCGTCTACCGCGACCTCTACCCCGCGACGCGCGAGCAGACTCACGCCCTGGCCCGGCTGCAAGACGACGGGGCGCAGGACGCCTGAGCGGGGGCAGGGACGCAGCCATCATGCTCTACCTCGCCGAAGCGACCGCCCGGGCCCTCTGCGCCGACGCGTTCGGACGCGCCGGCTTGCCGCCCGACGAGGCGGCGACCTGCACGGACGCCGTCCTCTTCGCCTCCCTGCGCGGTCTGGACAGCCACGGCATCGTCTCCGTCCTGCCCGCCATCTGCCGCGCCGTGTCCGAGGGCCGGATCGAGCCGGGGGCGGCGATCCAGCAGCCCGGCCCCCTGGTGCTCAAGGGCAACGGCGCTGCCGGACCGGTGATCGGGGCGCGCACCATGCGCGTCGCCATGGGGGCTGCCCGGGCGCAGGGCGTCGGCGCCGCCGTCGCGTTCAACTGCAACCACTTCGGCGCCGCCTCCTACTACGCCGCCCTGGCCCTCGAGGAGGGCCTGATCGGCGTCTGCGCCTGCAACGCCGGCCCCAACGTGGCCCCGTACGGCGGCGCCCAGCCCCTGCACGGCACCAACCCCCTGGCCTACGCCTTCCCCGCGGGCGACGAGCCACCGGTGGTGCTGGACATCGCCACCAGCATCACCGCCTTCGGCCAGGTGGCCAAAGCCCGCCGGCGGGGGCAGACGCTGCCCCCCGGGTGGGCCCTGGACGCCACCGGCCAGCCGACGACCGACCCGGCGCGCACCACCACCCTGCTCCCCTTCGGCGGCCACAAGGGGTACGGCATCGGCGTCATGGTCGACCTGCTCACCGCCGGCCTGACCGGCTCGACCGTCGGCGTCGAGGTACGCCAGGGGGACAACGACCGCGAGCACGCCGGGCAGTCCTTCTTCATGCTCGCCATCGATCCGGTCGCTTTCGGCGGCGCGGCCGCGTTCGCCGGGCGCGCGGACGCGCTCACCCGCCAGGCCCACGCCCTGCGCCCGTCCGACGGCTTCGCCGAGGTGCTGTTGCCCGGCGAGCTGGAGCACCGCGAGGCGCAGCGCCGCCGCGCCGGGGGCATCCCCCTGCACGACGAAGATTGGGCCGCGCTCGTCCGCGGCCTGGACGCCGCCGGGCTCCCCGGGAGCGCGCTCGCCGCGCGCCACGCCCCCCGGTCCGGCTGAGGCCGGCGCCGGTCATCCGCCGGCGCCGGAGGGTATGGTCTGCCCGAGGTGTGGTCCCCGGCCGAGCGGTCACGGCGCTTCGACCGCCGACGGATGCAGGCTCTGGTGCTGTGGTACCTCGTGGCCCTGGCCAGGGCGGAGGGCCGGCGCGGCGGCGCCGTCGTCTTCGAGATCGAGGTCGCCGAGCTGAGCGGCGCCCTGTACCGGCTGAGCGAGTCCCGGGCCACGGACGGGGCCGTGCGCCAGGCCCTCGACGACCTGATGGGCCCGGAGAGCATCGTCCCCGACGGGCCCCTGCGCCTGGACGTGCTCCCCTGCGACGGGCTGCCCGTCCCCGAGCGCTACCGCGTCCTCTTCTCCGGCGACCTGGCGGCCGTCGAGCCCCCACCGGACGCCCTCGCCTGACCCTCCGCGTCCCGGGCGGGGCCAGGGGCCTCCCGGGGGCGGTGCTACACTCACCCCCGCGTCTCTGCGCGTCGCCGGGTAGCCATGCACGCCATCCCAGCCGGCCGGCGTCTTGAGGAGTCACCACTATGCCGATCGAGTCGATCAATCCGGCCACGGAAGAGACCCTGGCCACGTTCCCGGAGATGCCAGACTCCGAGGTGGACGCCGCCCTGGCCCAGGCTCAGGCGGCGTTCGAGTCCTGGCGCGGCACGTCGTTCGAGGTGCGCCGCGCCGCCCTGCGCCGGGCGGCGGCGCTGCTGCGCGAGCAGAAGAGCGAGCTGGCCCGGCTGGCGACGCTGGAGATGGGCAAGCCCATCGTGCAGGCGGAGGCGGAGGTGGAGAAGAGCGCCACCGGCTGCGACTACTACGCCGAGCACGCCGAGGCCCACCTCTCGCCCGAGCCGATCGAGAGCAGCGCGAGCGAGAGCTACGTCGCGTACCACCCCATCGGCGTCGTCCTGGCCATCATGCCCTGGAACTTTCCCTACTGGCAGGTGTGGCGGCCGCTGGCCCCGGCCCTGATGGCCGGGAACGCCCTGGTGCTGAAGCACGCCAGCAACGTGCCCCAGTGCGCCCTGGCGATCGAGCGCATCGTGCGCGAGGCGGGCTTCCCTGAGGGGCTGATGCGCACCCTGCTCGTCGGCGGACGGCGGGTGGAGCGGATCATCGAGGACCCCCGGGTGCGTCTGGTGACCCTCACCGGCTCGGACGAGACGGGGAGCCAGGTGGCGGCGACCGCCGGGCGGGTGCTGAAGAAGACGGTGCTCGAGCTGGGCGGCTCCGACCCGTTCATCGTCCTCCCCGACGCCGACCTGAGCCTCGCCGCCCGGACGGCGGCGCTAGCCCGGAACCAGAACAACGGCCAGAGCTGCATCGCCGCCAAGCGGTTCTTCGTGGTCGAGGCGGTCGCGGACGAGTTCGTCGAGCGCTTCGTCGGCGCCGTGCGCGAGCTGCGCGTCGGCGACCCGCTGGAGCGGACGACCAACGTCGGCCCGCTCGCCCGGGGCGACCTGCGCTCCGACCTCGAGGCCCAGGTCAGGGCGACGGTGGCGGAGGGCGCCCAGGTCGCCACCGGCGGCGACCGCCCGAACGGGCGCGGCTACTACTTCTCGCCCACGGTGCTGACCCGCGTCACGCCGTCGATGACCGCCTTCCGCGAGGAGACGTTCGGCCCGGTGGCGGCCGTCATCCGGGTGCAGGACGCGGCGGAGGCGGTGCGGCTGGCGAACGATTCGCCCTACGGCCTCGGCGCCTCGCTCTGGACGACCGACCTCGACCGCGCCAAACGGCTGGCCTACGACGTCGATTCCGGGCAGGTGTTCGTCAACGGCATGGTGGCCTCCGATCCGCGCCTGCCGTTCGGCGGGGTCAAGCGCAGCGGCTACGGCCGGGAGCTCGCGGCGCACGGTATCCGCGAGCTGGTGAACGTCAAGACGGTGTGGATCGGCCCCGCCCGGACGTAGCCACCGCGCCCCGCGGCGATGGAGGGGCGGGATACGCCGGGGCCGATCCAC
>DATLLM010000366.1:0-9210 GCA_035537855.1 Chloroflexota bacterium
GCTCCAGCGTCGCCAGGGCCCCCTCCAGGTGCGCCGCCTCCGGCACCGCCGGACGCTCCGGCGCCGCCCCGGCGGCCCCGGCGCAGCGCGCCACCGCCCAGCGCAGGACGGCCGCACGCAGCGCCGGGTGCAGCGCCAGCAGGGCCCGCCGCTGGGCGACGAGCGCCGCCCCGTCCGGCCGGAACAGCTCGTCGCCGGCCAGCGCGCCCTGCGCCCCCAGGTAGGCGGCGGCCTCCCCGCTCAGCCGGGCGGCGCGCGCCACCGCCCGCCGGTACCCCGGGGCGAGCGCCGCCAGCACCGGCGCCACCTCCAGGCGCAGGCGGTTGCGGGGCAGCCCGGGATCGAGGTTGCTCGCGTCCTCCCGCCAGGGCTGCCCCAGGGCCGCGAGGGCCGCCCGCAGGGCCGCCCGCTCCAGGCCCAGCAGCGGGCGCACCAGGCGCAGCCCGGCGCTCCCCGGGGCCGGCAGCGGGGCGGCCGCGGCCATCCCCGCCAGCCCGGCCGGGCCGCTGCCCCGCAGCAGGGCCAGCAGCACCGTCTCCACCTGGTCGTCCGCGGTGTGCCCGGTGGCCACCGACGCCGCCCCCGCCTCGCGGCAGACGTCGCGCAGGAAGGCGTAGCGCAGGCGGCGGGCCGCGTCCTCGGGGGAGCGGCCCCCCGCGCGCGCCGCCGCCGGGGCGTCGACCCGGCCGCCGCGGAAGGGCAGCCCGAGCGCCGCGGCCAGGGCGGCCACCCAGGCCGCGTCGGCGGCGCCGGCCGGGCCGCGCCAGCCGTGGTCGAGGTGGGCGACCGTCAGCGCGAGCCGGCGGGGCCCGGCCAGGCGGTGCAGGGCGCGCAGCAGGAAGACCGAGTCCGCGCCGCCGGAGACGGCCACCACCAGCGCCGCCCCGGGCTCGACCCGGCAGCCGGCGAGCGCCCCGGCGACGCCCGTCAGGGGATCGGCGGCGCGCCCACCGGCCACCGGCTCCTCCCCGCGCTCAGTGCTGCCCGAAGAAGAGGTCGAGCCACTCCCCGAGGTGACCGAAGGCCACCACCGCCGGCCCCGCCGGGGGCGGTCCGGGCGGTCCGGCGATGTCCGGCGTATCCTGCAGCAACACCACCGAGCGGTCGCCGGGGCGGGCGAGGTTGAGCTTCTCCCGCGCCGCCGTCTCGACGTAGCCGTCCGACTGCAGGTAGGCGATCCGGGCCTGGATGTCCCGGTTCTGCGCCTCGATCCGGTCGATCTCTCTGCGCACCTCGACCGCCCGCTGGTTGATGCGGTAGCTGTCCAGGCTCTTGCCGTAGAAGCCGACGATGAAGTAGACCGCGACGACGCAGACCACCAGCATGGTCACGTGCGGCGGTGAGATCGAGAAGGGCTGCCGCCCGCCGGAATCGTTCGCCATGCCTCAGGGTCGCTTCCGCCGCCGGGCGCTCAACCCCCGCCGGCCGGCTGCGCCGTCCAGGATAACCCAGAAACGGGGTCGAGGGCGGCCCCCCGGGTGAGCGGCCGGGCCGGCGGCAGGCGCACCGGCTCGGCGGTCGGCGCCGGCGTCCCGGGCCCCGCCGCGCCCCCCGGCTCGGGCGGCGGCGCCCGATCCGGCACGCTCAGCGCCCAGACGTCGAACTGCCCGCCCTCCCCGGAGATGAAGGCCAGCCACTTCCCGTCCGGCGACCAGCACGGCGCGCGGGCCGCGCCGCTCGCCGTCAGGGGCACGGGATTGCTCCCGGTGGCGTCCATCAGCCACACGTCGTGGCGCCCACCCCGGCGCACCACGTAGGCCAGCCGCGTGCCGTCCGGCGACCACGCCGGGTCGTAGGCCCCGTCCGCCTCGTCGGTCAGCTGCTGCCAGGGCCCGCCGGGGAAGGAGTAGGCCCACACCTGGCCCTTGCCCCCCTGGGCGCGGTAGGTGATCGCCGCCAGGCGCACCCCGTCGGGGCTCAGGCTGGGGCCGTCGATGCCGCCCTCCCGGTCCGGCACGGCCAGCAGCAGGCGCCGCCCCTTGCCGTCCGCCTGCACCTGCCACAGCATCAGGTCGTAGGTGGTCTCGTCCCCCAGGTAGAGCAGGTGCGTGCCGTCCGGCCACCACACCGGCCGGTAGGCCCAGTTGTTCTTCACCCGGTCGGCGCTGTAGTTGTTGGTCAGCTGCCGGCCGTTGGCGCTCTCGCCGTCCATCAGCCACAGGTCGGACGAGCTGACGTCGATCTTGACGTGGGCGATCCAGCGGCCGTCCGGCGACCACACCGGCTGCCGGCTGATCCGGTCGCCCGTCATCCGCCGCGCCGTCCCCTTCT
The DNA here is from genome assembly GCA_035537855.1 of Chloroflexota bacterium. Classification (GTDB taxonomy): domain Bacteria; phylum Chloroflexota; class UBA11872; order UBA12225; family UBA12225; genus DATLLM01. The sequence continues at coordinate 2,272 of DATLLM010000366.1, forward strand.
CCCAGAGCCAGATGTCCGAATCGCCGACGTAGAGCAGGCGCCCGGGCAGCGGCGGCGCCTCGGGCGGGCTCTTCTGGATCGCCCCCGGGTTGGCCGGGGGCGCCTGACCCGGGCGCAGCGCCGGCAGGTCGGGGACGCAGGCGGCCAGGGCCGGCGCGGCGACCGAACCGGCCAGGAGACCGAGGAGCCGTCTCCGGCTGCCGGCGAGGGCGGGACTGCCGGGCAGCCCGCGGCGAGGGGGTGAGGCGTGGTGAGCCATTGCGTGCAGCTACGTTAGGACGGTGGGCCGGGCCGGGACGTTGCACCGCCGTGATACGCGTCCGCGTCCCCGCCGGCCACCCGCCCCACCCCTGATTGACGCTGTCCGCCCCCGTTGCTACACTTGAACGCACCGGCGGGGGGGACGGCTTCCACCCGTCCCTCCCGGACAGCGTTACCCTCTGCGGGCATGGTGTAGTGGTAACACGCGACCTTCCCAAGGTTGAGACCACGGGTTCGAGTCCCGTTGCCCGCTCCCTTGCCGGCGACGCCGAGCCCGCTCCGATGGGTCCCGGTCGCGGTCCGGCGCATACGGGCACGTAGCTCAGTTGGTTAGAGCGCTACCTTGACATGGTAGAGGTCCGGGGTTCGAGTCCCTGCGTGCCCACCCCTCTTTCTTCCGCTCACCCTCCCCTCGCTCCTCTTTGCCCCTATTCCCCTCCCGCCTCGTCCCCCCCGTGCTCCCCCTGCTGCGCCGGATACGGTGGCGCGCTCAGGGCCGCCTCGGGCGTGGCGTAGACGGCCAGCACCCGATCGAGCGCGGTCAGCTCGAGCACCGTGCGGGCCTGCTCGGACGGCCGGGCGAGGCGCAGCTCGCCCCCCGCCTCGCGGGCGGCCGTGTGGCCCTTGTACAGGGCGCTCAGCCCGGCGCTGTCCAGGAACTCCGTCGCCCCCAGGTCGACCACCAGCAGATGGCGCCCGCTCCGCACCCCGTCCAGCAGGCAGCGCTGCAGCTCGGACGCCGTCAGCAGATCGATCCGGCCCGCCGGCCGCACCACGACCGCTCCGGCCCGGGGATAGCGCACCGTGATCCCCAGGGGCTGCTCGATCTTCACGTCCGCCTCCCCGGCCCGCTGCGCGCGACCCCGGCCCGCTGCGCGCGACCCCGTCGTGCTGAAGATACTCGCTCCCCGGCCGATGTCAATGGACGGGCCCGGTCTCCCCGGGACGGCGGCGGCGCCCGCGGCGCCCGGATGCGAGACGCCTCGCGCGGTGATAGTGTTCCCCCTGCCGGGAGCCACCGTGCGAGTCGAGTGCCGGTTGCGGGGGCGATCGACGAGAGGAGCAACGCGATGTCCGGGCGCGCGCGGCGAGTCGTTGCGGTCACCGATGCGGTGACCGAGGTGGAAGGGGTGCCACCGTTCACCCCCTACGCCGACCTGTGGGAGGACGAGCTGGCGCAGCGTCTGGGCGAAGCGGCGCGGGAGCGCCGCCAGTGGCAGGGGCTGACCCAATCGCAGGTGGCCCACCGCACCGGGCTGCCCCAGAGCGGGGTCGCCCGGCTCGAAGCGGGGCGCCATCTGCCCACGGTGGCCACCCTGGCCCGCCTGGCCGTCGCCCTGAACGTCGTCTGGCGCCTGGAAGTCACCCCCCGCGGCGCGCGGGTCGCCGCCGTGCCGGCCGCGCCGGCGGCGCCGCCGCCGGCCCCGCCGCCCCTGCCGCACTGAGGCGGCCCGGGCGTCCCGGACGGCAGCGCCCGGGGCGCCGGCCGTCAGCCGGTGGGCGACGGCCGGCGGCGGGAGCGGGGCCGCTTCGGCGGCGCCGGCGGCGTCCCCTTGACCAGCGCCCGCAGGCGCGCCGCCCGCCGCGGCGCCGGCCCGGCCACGGCCACCTGCAGCCGCCCCGGGGCCCACAGCGTCGCCACCCGGGCGACGTCCTCCGGGGTGAGGCGCTCGTAGGTGGCCCGGGCCGCGCCCGGGGCGATCAGGCGCTCGTGCGCCAGGTCGCTCCACAGCAGCCAGTGGGCCATCTCCTCGGTCGTCTCGCAGGACATGGTCAGCTCGCCCACGATGTAGTGGCGCGCCCGGGAGAACTCGTCCGGGGGCAGCCCGCCTTGCAGGCTCTCCGCCTGGGCCAGCATCCGCTCGACGGTCTCGGTCTGGCGCCGGGGGGGCACGCCCGCCCACATCCGGGCGCCGCCGGTGTCGGCGTAGGCCGTCACCTCCGAGCCGACGTCGTAGGCCAGGCCACGGGTGTCCCGCAGGTCGGCCCACAACCGGGAGGAGGCCAGCTCGCCGAGGGCGCAGGACAGCAGCTCGAGCGCCGGCCGGTCGGGGTGGGTGGACGGGAGCCCGCGCACGCCGGCGTAGACGTAGGTCGTCTGGCCGCTGGCGTAGCGCGACTCCAGCTCCGGCTCGGCCGGCTCGGCCGGCATCGGCGGGTCCGGGTCGGCCGGCGTCCCCGCCGGCGGCTGCACCCAGCCCTCGGCGAGGGACTCGACGAGGCGCAGCACCTCCTCGTGGGGCACGTCTCCGGCGACGGCCACGATCGTCCGCTCCGGGACGTAGTAGCGCCGCCAGAAGTCGCGCACGTCCTCGCCGCTGAGCGCCTGCACCGCCGGCTCCGTGCCGACGGGGGCCCGGGCCAGGGGGTGGCCCGGCCAGAGCAGGGCGTCGAGCGCCTCCTCGGCCAGCACCGCGCTGGCGGTGGCGTCCTGGCGCACCTCCTCCAGCACGACGTCCCGCTCCACCTTGAAGTCCTCGTCCGAGAGGCGCGGGCGGCGCACCATGTCGAAGAGCACCTCCAGCGCCTTGCGCATGTACGGGCGGGGCAGGCGGGAGTAGTAGACGGTGGCCTCGCGGTGGGTGTAGCCGTCGAGCGTGCCGCCCAGCTCCTCGATCGCCGAGGTGAGCAGGAAGCTGGTCGGCCAGCGCTCGCTGCCCCGGAAGCACATGTGCTCCAGGACGTGACTCAGCCCGGCGTGGGCCTCGGATTCGTGGCGCGAGCCGGCGGTCACGCCCAGCGCCAGGGCGACGGAGCCGCTGCGCGGCAGGCGCGCCGTCACCACCCGCAGCCCGGACGGCAGGACGGTGCGCTCGGCCCCCTCCCAGGGGCCCCAGGCCTCCCAGTGCTCCGCCTCGGCGGCGGCGGCCGGGTCCGGCAGGGCGGGTGGCGCCGCCGGCGCGCGGCGAGCGAGACGCAGCCCGGCGGACGCAGAGGAGGGGAGAGGCACGCCGGCGTGCACGATGGGACGGCGCCCCCCCGGGCGCCCACTGATCAGGGCCACTTGTCTGTGCAGATTATAGGTGGCGCCGCCCGGGAGCGCCGCGCCGGGCGCGGCCGGCGCGCCCGGCGCGGGGCTATACTGCTGTCGACTGAGGGGCCCCATGCCTGAGCGAAGCGAACGGCGCGTCGCCCGGGTGCGCCTTCCCCCTTCCTGGGCGGTGCACCCGGACGCCCTGGACGAGACCGTGGTGCACGACCCTTCGGGGCGCCCCTGGCTGGTCTGCACCACCGACCGGCTCTACCGCCACTACCGTCTGGACGACGCCCCCCCGGGCGACCCGGCTGAGGCGGCGGCGTTCCCGGCCGAGCCGGTCGCCGCCGAAGCGGGGGCCGCCGCCCGGCCCGAAGACGCCCGCTACGAGACGCAGGTCTTCTACACCGCCCGCGCCGGCATCCGCGGCTTCCCCACCGGCCACGGCCAGCGCTTCCGGGCTCGAAACGAGGCCCTCGCCGGACACCGCCAGTGGTGCCTGCGCGTGCGGCTCGGCGCGGTCGAGCCGGACCTCGTCCCGGAGGATCCGGTAGACGAGCAGACGGCGTAGACTCCTGCGGTGAGGATTCGGCGTCGCTCGCTCACGTCGGGGCGGCTGGTGGCGCTCGGCGCCATCGCCGCCGGCCTGGTGCTGCTGCTGTGGACGGGGTTCGTCTTCGCCAGCCGCAGCGGCGAGCAGCGCGTCAGGGGGGTGGTCACCCAGGTGACCGCGCGCGACATCGGCCACGCCGATACCATCACCCTGCGCACCGAAGACGGGCGTGAGCTGCAGCTCAAGGTGGCCCAGGACGAGCTCAAGACCCCCGGTCACCTGCGCGAGCACATGACCTACGGCGCCCCCCTGATCGTCTACTACCGGCAGGAGGGCGATACCCTGGTCACGGTGCGCATGGAAGACTGACCGACCGAAGACGGACCGGCCGGGTCCGGCTCAGACCAGCTTCTGGAGCGCCGGCTCCAGCTCGGTGTACGGCGCCGGGCCCTCGAACTTCTCGGCCACGTTGCCCTGCCGGTCGACCATGAACGTCCACGGCTCGCTCGGCAGGCCCCACTCGGTCACCGCCTCGTAGGGCGTGCGGGACATCGGGTCCTTGAAGATCTCGACGTGCACGAAGTTGGCCTGCTGGCCGTACTTCGCTTTCAGGCGCTGGATCTCCCCGAGCTGCGGGGCGCAGGTCTGGGTGACGCAGAAGCCCGGGCTGGAGAAGATCACCACCAGGGGCTTGCCCTGCTCGATGGCCGCGGCGATGGAGAGGTCGTGCATGTCGTTCGGGGTGGCCCCCGAGTCGATCTTGCGGATGTCGTCCACGTCGAAGCGGGTCAGGTTGTGGCTGCGCGGCGCCGGGGCGCCGATGGCCGGGGTGTCCGACTTGGGCTTCACCGTGAAGCGCACCCGGGTGGTGGTCAGAGTCTGGTCGCCGGCCGTGCCGCTGACCTCGACGCCCCAGTCGCCCGGCTGGTCGAACTGCACCTGGGCCACGTAGAGCCCCTTCTGCTTGTCGTCGACGAAGCGGAAGTCCGGCGCCGCCTCCCCCCTGGCCACCGGCTGGGGCTCGATGGGGTAGTAGAACTTCAGGGCCAGCCGGGCGTCGGGCACCGGGACGGGGGTGGTCGTCCCCCGGGCGATCTGCAGCACGCCGAGCGAGAAGCGGTTGCGCCCCACGCTCAGGTCCGTGCTCGGCACCACCGGCTGGACGCGCATCGTGCCCGGCGGGTCGGCCGCGCGCCCCTGCGCCCCGGACGGCGCGCCCGGCCCGGCGCCGGGCCCGCAGGCGGCCAGCGCCGGCGCGAGCAGCAGCGTCGCGGCCCGGCGGCGACCGAATCGGGACAGCGCTGCGGTGTTCATCCTGGCCCTCCCCCGGCGGGTGCTCGTCCCATCGGAGGTTCTGCCCCCGGAAGCGAAACTCGCTCGTAGTCCATGACGCTGTCTAGCCACCATCCATGATAATGGTCTCGCCATGCTGCTTCCGTACGCCCGCGACCTCGCCGAGCGCGCCCTCAACGTCGCCGCCCTGAGAGGGGCGAGCTACGCCGACGTGCGGGTCGTCGAGCGGCGCCGGGAGGAGCTGACGGTCAAGCTGGGGCAGGTGGAAGCCGTGTCCCTCTCACATACGGCCGGTTTCGGGGTCCGGGTTTTGGTCGACGGCAGCTGGGGCTTCGCCAGCAGCGCCGAGCTGACCGCGGCGCAGGCGGAGGAGGTCGCCGCGTTCGCCTGCGCCATCGCCCGGGCGAGCGCCCGGGTGCGCGCCCGGCGGGCCCGTCTGGCCCCCGCCCCGGCCGTGCGGGGCAGCTACCGCACGCCCGTGCAGCGCGACCCCTTCTCCGTCCCCCTCGACGAGCGGATCGACCTGCTGCTGCGGGCCGACGCGGCGATGCGCCGCGTGCCCGGCGTCGCGGTGACCGAGTCCGCGATCGCCATCGGCCGGGAGACCAAGCTCTTCGCCAGCAGCGAGGGCAGCTTCGTCGAGCAGGAGATCACCGAGACCGGCTGCGGCATCGAGGCCACCGCCGTGGGCGAGGGCGAGGTGCAGAAGCGCTCCTACCCCAACTCCGTCGGGCGCCACACCGGCACCCTCGGCTGGGAGCTGGTCGAGTCCCTCGACCTCCCGGCGGCCGGCGAGCGCGTCGCCTCGGAGGCGGTGCAGCTGCTCACCGCCCCGCAGTGCCCGACCGGCGTGCGCAGCGTCATCCTGGACGGCTCCCAGGTGGCCCTGCAGGTGCACGAGTCGTGCGGCCACCCGACCGAGCTCGACCGCGTCTTCGGCCAGGAGGCCAGCTTCGCCGGGACGTCGTTCCTGACCCCGGAGAAGCTGGGCACCTTCCGCTACGGCTCGGACGCCGTGACCATCGCCGCGGACGCCACCGTGCCCGGAGGCCTGGGCACCTTCGGCTGGGACGACGAGGGCGTCGCCGCCGCCCGCACCGTGCTCGTCGACCGGGGGCGATTCACCGGCTACCTCTCCTCGCGGGACACCGCCGTCGAGCTGGAGGAGACCCTCGGCGCCCTCGGCGCCGGCCCGCCGGACGCCCTCCCCCTGCGCTCCAACGGCACCGCCCGGGCGGACGGCTGGAACCGCATCCCCATCGTGCGCATGACCAACATCAACCTCGAGCCGGGGGAGTGGCGCCTGGAGGACCTGATCGCGGACACCGCGGACGGGCTGTACATGGAGACCAACCGCTCCTGGAGCATCGACGACCGGCGCCTCAACTTCCAGTTCGGCACGGAGTGGTGCCGCGAGATCAAGGACGGCCGCCTCGGCCGGGTCTACCGCAACGCCACCTACACCGGGATCACCCCCCGCTTCTGGGGCGGCTGCGACGCCGTCTGCCGCGAGTGGCGGGTGTGGGGCACGCCGAACTGCGGCAAGGGCGAGCCGATGCAGGTGGCGCACGTGGGCCACGGCGCGGCTCCCGCCCGCTTCCGCGAGGTTCAGGTGGGGGTGATGCGGTGACGGCGGTGAGGGCGGTGACGGCGGTGACGGCAGGGCGCGCCGCCGGGCCGCGGCCGGCGGCGACCGCGAGGCCGTGATGTACGGGGAAGCGACCGTCCGCCGCCTGGCGGACGCCGTCCTGTCCGCGAGCGAGGCCGAGCAGACGGAGGTGCTCTTCTGGGGCACCGACCGGCAGCTGACGCGCTTCGCCAACAACACCATCCACCAGAACGTGGCCGAGCGGGGGGC
>DATLLM010000367.1:0-3317 GCA_035537855.1 Chloroflexota bacterium
AGGACCATCCGCACGCTGGCCTTGCCGCCCTCCTCCACGATCCGCAGGCGCTTGCGCTCCCGCAGGGCCGCGGCCTGGGCCGCCAGCGTCTGCGCCAGGGGTAGCCCCTGGTCGTGCCCCGCCCGCAGCTGGCCCACGACGTGCGTGAGCTCGGGCACCGCGTTGCGGTCGGCCATGGCCTCCAGCACCTCCATCACCGAGCGGCCGCCCAGGGCCATCTCCCGCACGGCGTGGCGGAGCTCCCGCGCCACCGTCCCGTGGCCCTGCCGGGCCACCAGCTCCAGGGCCTGCTCCAGGGCGAGCCCGGCCGAGACGCCGATGGCCAGCATGTCCAGCAGGACAGGCAGCTCCATCACCGCCCGCGCCCGCCGCGCGGCCAGGCGCCGCTGCAGCTCGGCGTCCGGGGCGGCGAAGCCGGCCCCGGCCAGGGCCACCCACAGCCAGACCGGCCAGGGGCCGAACGGCTCCGCCCCGAGCGCCGCCAGCAGCGGGCAGAGCCCCAGGCCGACCAGGGCGCAAACCGCCTTCTCGCCGAAGAACTGGACGGGGTCGACCCCCGGCCGGGCGGCCGCCAGCTTGCGCTCCAACTCGGCCCCGCCGCCGAGGCCGAAGCGCCCCAAGACGGCCCGCAGCAGGCGGCCCGCGTCGTCGACCACCGGCCGCAGCAGGCGCTCGAGCCGGCGGGAGATGAAGAACGCCCGCTCCTCGCGCCGCTCGAACTCCAGCCGCACGCGCTCGTCGACGTCGAGCAGGCGCAAGCGCTCTGCCAGGTCCGGCTTGGGGCGGCCGAGGGGCTGGGCCGTCAGCAGCAGGTAGGCGCCCAGGCCCCAGAGGGCCGGCCAGAGCAGGACGCGAGGCTGCAGCGCGGCCGGGTCGAGAGGCAGCGACAAGTGGAGCGGCAACCCGAACAGATTCACGGGCGTAAGACCCTCTCCTCGCCCGGCAGGCGGGCGACCCAGAGCATGGCGGCGTAGCCCAGGGCCACGCTGGCGGCGCAGCCGGCCAGCCGGAGCTGGCCCCCGACGTCGTCGAAGACGGCGAGGTAGCCCGGGTTGAGTTGGCGGATCGCCACCAGGACGACCAGGGGCACCGCGGCCACGATCCGCGCCGACAGGACGTGGCGGGACTGGTAGGCCCGCACCTCCGCCTGCACGCGCAGCTCGGCCAGGGTCGCCTCGGCCAGCCGGTCGAGCACCGCGCTGAGGCGGTTCCCGCCGACCCGGTCGTTGAGGAGGAGGGTGGCGGCGACGACGTCGAAGACGGGGTCGGCCAGGCGCTCCTGCATGGCCGCCAGCGCCGGCTCCGGCCCCGCCAGGCGCAGCTCGCGGACCAGGCGGGCGAAGTCCTCCCGCAGCGCCGCCGGCCCGCTGCGGGCCAGGGCGGCCAGGGCCTCCTGGACGGACAGCCCGCTGCGAATCCCGTCGCGCAGTTGGGCGATCGCCTCGGCGAGGGCACCCTGCACCGCGGCCCGGCGGCGGTCGTGCCGCCGGGCGAAGTAGACGACCGGCGCGGCCAGCCCGAGCCCGGCGGCGAGCAGGCTGACCAGCCCCCACCCGAGGAGGAGTTGGGCGACTACCCCGGCGACGGCGCCCGAGGCGAGGGCGAAGAGGGCGAAGTCGCGGGGGGTGACGCCGTGCAGGCCGGCCCGGGCCAGGGCCTCGCGCAGCCGCCGCGCCCGGTCCCCGCGCGAAGCACCGACGGGGGCCGGGCGCGGGGCCGTCAGCGACTCGTAGAGGAGGAAGACTCCGGCGCCGAAGGCGATCGACAGCAGGACGGGGACCACCGCGCACCTCCCTGAAAGCTCGAGCCTACTCGTCCTCGATTACCCGCCGATTACTTCACAGTTACCCGTCAGTTACCCGTCGATTTCTCAACGGCGCCGCTCCTGGCCGCGGCCCCCTGCCCCCCGACACGCCGGCCCCTCACGCGGCCGCCGGCGTCGCCGGCGGCGGGTCGTACGCCACGCCCCTGGCCGCGAACTTGGCCAGGCAGCGCGGCCGGAGGCCGGTCCAGGTCAGCCGGCCGGCGGCCCCGTCGAGGGCCCAGAGGTCCTGGCCGGCGACGACGTCGCCCTCCATCCCGGTCACCTCGAAGACGCCGGCGACCCGCCGGCGGCCGGTGGCCGGCTCGACCCGCAGCTGCACCACCAGCTCGACCGTGCGGGCGACCATGCGCTTGAGGGCCGACTCGGAGAGTCGCTCGCCGGCCATCATGGCCAGGGTCACCAGCCGGTCGAGGGCGTCGCGCGGGGAGTAGGCGTGGATGGTGCTGAGCGAGCCGTCGTGGCCGGAGTGCATCGCCAGGAGCATGTCCAGCGCCTCCGCCCCTCTGACCTCTCCGACGATGATCCGTGTGGGCCGCATCCGAAGGCTGGTGCGCACCAGGTCGCGGATGGTGATCCCGCCGGCGCCCTCCGCGTTCCCGGCGCGCGCCTGGAGGGCGACGCAGTCCGGAAGCTGCCGCTCCAGGGTCAGCTCCGGGACCTCCTCGATCGTCACGAGCCGCTCGCCGGGTGCGGCGATCGACGCGCCCAGCGCGTTGAGGAAGGTGGTCTTGCCGGATCCGGTTTGGCCGCTCACGACCGTGTTCACGCCCGCCTGGACGGCGGCGTCCAGGAAGGCGGCCGCGTCCGGGGGCAGGGTGCCGAGGGCGATCAGGTCGCGGAGCGAGTGCGCGCGCAGCGTGAACCGGCGGATGGTGACGCAGCACCAGCGGGTCGTCGCCGGCGGGATGACGGCGTGCAGCCGGGAGCCGTCCGGCAGCCGGGCGTCGACCAGCGGCGAGGAGTCGTCCAGCCGCCGGCCGAGGGGGCCGATCAGGCGCTTGACCAGTGTGAGCAGTTCCTGGTCGTCGTCGAAGTAGAGGTCGGGGACGAGGCGCTTCTGGCCGTCGCGGATCACGAAGACGCGGTTGGGGCCGTTGCAGATGATCTCCTCGACGGCCGGGTCCTCGACGTAGGGCTGGAGGATCCCCAGCCGCAGCAGCCCGTCGAAGAGCCGCCGCGCGGTGGCCTCCGGGTCGGTGAGGAGCGGCGCGTTGGTGTGCGCCGCCCGGCGCTGGTGGGCCGCGATCCGCTCCCGGATCAGGGCCCGGATGCGCTCCTCGTCGCCGGGGTCGGGGGAGAGGAGCTGGCGCTCGCCGAGGAGCCGGCTGACCGCCGCCCGCACCTCCTCCCGCAGCGCCCGCTCCTCTCCCCCGACCCCGGCGACGAGGAGCGCATCCGGGCCCTGATCCGGGAGCGGATCGCGGCCCACCAGCGCCGGGCGGCGCACACCAACGCGCCGCTCCTCACCGACCCGGAGGCCACCGCGCGGCGG
>DATLLM010000368.1:0-4217 GCA_035537855.1 Chloroflexota bacterium
GCCCGCCGGCCCATCGCGGCGGCCGTCGCCGCCATCGTGCGTCCCCTCCGGGCCTCCGGCCGCCCCCGCGGATCACGCCGTCGGCGCCCAGGCCGCGCGGTGGATGGCCGAACGGGGCGGGACCCCGACCGTCGAGGGCGATGCCCGGCCCGCGGCGGGGAGTGACCCCGAGGGACGCCGCCGGCGCAGGCCCTACACCCGCTGACGCACACATGGTGGCCGCGACGGGAGGCACACGGTGAAAGTCTGTATCGTCGGGATCTCTGGGAAGCTGGGGCAGTACATGGCGCAGCACGCGCTCGCCGGGGGCCACGAGGTGGTCGGCGTGTGCCGGGCGACGAGCGTGGGCAAGCTGGACGCGCTCCGGGGGCGGATCACCGTCCTCCCGGGCGCGACGGACGACCGCGGGGTCATCGAGCAGGCGGTCGCGGGGTGCGACGGGGTGCTGGTCGTGCTCGTCCCCCGGGGCGTCCACGGGTACGCGACGGGCACGGCCCAGGCCGTGCTCGACTACGCCCGGCCCGGGGCGCGCCTCGTCTTCTCCAGCGGGTGGCACATCACCCGCGATGGCCGGGACGTCTACTCGTGGAAGCTCAAGGCGCTCGTGGCGGTCGCCGGCCCGCTGGCCCGCCTCGCCCGCTTCGCCGACCTCGACGACCAGGTGGAGGCCTGCCGGCGGGTGTTCGCCAGCGACACGCGGTGGACGGTCGTGCGGGGGAGCGACCTGGAGGAGGGCCCGAGCGAGGGCCTGCCGGTGTGGAGCCGGCACGTGGGCGACCCGATCCTGGCGAGCAACCGCACGCGCCGCGTGGACTTCGCCCGGTTCATGGTGGCGGCCCTCGCGGACGACGCGCTCGTCCGCGAGGCCCCGGCGATCGTCGGCTGCCGCACGCCCTCGGCGCTCGCGCACCCGAAGCCCGTCCGCGCCGCCGCCGCCTGAGCCCGCCGCCGGTGACCACGGGGCGCTGTTGACCCGCCGACGAGGACCCACGCCGACGAGCGCTTCCCTCCGGGACCTTTCTCTGGGTGAGTGACCCGGACCGGCAGGCGCGTGCGGGTACGGGCAGACGCCGAAGCTCCCGTCAGGCTAACCCTGCCCGGGCAGGGTTAGCCTGACGGGTTCGGCACGACGCCGATCCCGCCCGGGTCCCGGTCCGGATCGCGTCCGCCGGCGCCGGCGCAGCGGGGGCCGTAGTCGCGGTGCTCCACGTCCAGGGTGCCGATGACCCCATCACGGCCGACCTCTACCAGCACCACGTCCGCCAGTCGACGAGGAGGTGGCGGAGGGCCTGGACGGCCGGCTGGGGATCCGGCCCGCCGCCGGGACGGCCGGGTGAGCGACGCCGCCGCGGCGGCCGTTCGCGTCGGCGCCCCGGTGCCGGTGGCGAAGGCCGGGTCGGTCCGGCCGCCGTCGCGGGCCGCGCCGCGAGGCTCTAGAACACCATCTCGGACGCCAGTTCCCCCACCTGGGCGTCCGGGCCGGGCGTGCCCGCCCCGAGACGGGGCGGGCCCTATCTGGTAGAAGGGGGTGCCGGAGGAGGGAGTCGAACCCTCACGCCCGCACGGGCGCGCGATTTTTGAGTGTCGCGAGAAGCCCCGCTGCGACTCGCTGCGCCTCGCTCTGCACCAGTAGCCAGACCAGGGGGCTAGCCCGCTCCTGAGGGCGAGTCGGTGCGCCGTTGGTATCAGCGTTGGTATCAAAATTCAGGGAGCGTTGGTATCAGCCGACTGACCCGGCGGGCGCCGCCGCTACTGCGCCGCCGCCCGCCGGTGGAGGATGCGGTGCAACTGCCGGGACGCTTCGTCCTGGCGCTTCTGCAGGACGTGGGCGTAGACGCCGGCCGTGGTCGCGGGAGAGGTGTGCCCCAGGAGCTTGCCTACGGTGGGGATGTCGATGCTGTCTTCACCGGTCAGCAGGGCGGTGGCCACGCTGTGGCGCACCCCGTGCAGATGGACGTCCCCGGGCAGGCCGAGCGAGGCGAGCAGCACCTTGAAGGCATCGTAGGCGGACTTCGCACCCCAGGGGCTCCCGTCGGGGCGGGCGAAGACCAGATCGAGGTCGCTGCGGTAGTCCGCCCCCGCCGCCGCCCGGTCGGCGTCCTGGCGGACGCGGTGGCCCTGGAGGCTGAGGACGGCCTGGGCGGACAGGCCCAGCACCCGCTTGCTGCTGCGGTTCTAAGTCGTGGCCAGCGCGCGGTTGTGGCGGTTCAGGCTGCCGGCGATGGTGATGCTGCGGGCCTTCAAATCGACGTGCTTCCACGCCGGACCGAGCAACTCGCTCAGGCGGGCGCCGGTTTCGACCAGCAGCAGCCAAGATGCCCCCCAGTGTTCGTCCGCGACCGCCCCCGCGGCGAGGACGCCGAGCTGCTCCCGGTCGAGCACGGCGGCGACCGGTTTGTCGCCCAGCCGGGGCAGGACGACGTCCCGGGCGGGGTTGGTGGTGATCACCTTGTTGCGCCGGGCCAGCTCGAGCGCGGGGCTGAGCAGCCGGTGGACGTGGAGCACGGTGTTGGCGGAGAGGCCGGCCTGGGGGCTGCCGTCGGGCGCCTTCCGCCCCGCGTTCGGCCGGCTGCGCCCCTCGGTCAACAGGAAGAGGTAGTGACTCTGGATGCGGGCGGCGGTGAGTGCTTGCACTCGGACGCTGCCGAGGGCGGGCGCGAGGTACTTCGTGAGCGTCAGGCGGTAGCCGTTGGCGGTCTGGCTGCCCAGTCCGCCGGCCACCTTGAGGGCGATGTACTGCTCGGTCGCCTTGGCGACGGTCAGGGTGTCCGGGGCCACCAGCTCGTTGCGGTGGCGCCGGGTCCGCAGCTCCTCGAGGGCGAGTCGGGCGCCGGCCTCGTCCTTGGCGTAGGCGACGAGGCGCCGCTTCTTCCCGTCGACCTCCGCCGTCAGGCGCGCCCACCACCGGCCGTCGGCGGTCTGCCCGACGCCCCCCTGGCCGTTGGGCGCCTTACGCGGCGTCCGTGAGCGACGGGGGCCGGAGCGGGTGCCGGCCACGGCAGACTCGCGCCGCTTAGGCATCGCTGCCGTCCCGCGCCAGCCGCTGTCGGATGGCCTCCATGAGCCACTCGCGCAGCGGCTCCCCCCTGAGCACCGCCGCGCTCTTGGCCCGCCGAATCGTGTGCTCGTCCTCCGGGTGGACCTCGATCGTCAGCCGGGGGAACCGCTCGGCATCCGGCGATCGCTTGCGTGGTGCCACATCCACCACAACGGTGTGACGGTTCATGCGTCCTTCCCCATCTCCCTATGATGCCACATTGATCACAATTGTGGTATCCTAGGGAGACGGGGCGGGGGGCCACCGTGCGGGTTGCGGGTGCAGCAGCGCTGCTGCAGCGCAGATATTCCGGGCGAGCGATCGAGGAGCGGAGTCGATGACTGGGGGGATGGGACGGGCGGAGCGCGACCGTGCCTGCGGCCACGTGGCCGCTGCGCCACGCCGACCCGCCGGATCAGGCGCTGGCTAGCTCCGTGTTCCTCAGGACGGTCGCCGCCGGCGCAGCGCTACGGCGGCGCCGGTCAGGAGGGCGAGGCCGCTCAGTGCCAGGGGCCACGCCGCGCCGGTCGGTTCGGCGTCGCCGCGCGGTGGACCGCTCAGCCGGACGCTCGGCCCGTCCCCGGCTGGCGCGGCGCGCCGGGTCGCCGCCGCCCGGGCCGCGGCCACCCTCCCCTCGTTCTCCCGCCGGAGCACGGACGCGGGCGTTTGGACGAGACTGAGCACCGCGATCCGGCCGCCGCGCACCACCGCCTCCGCCTCCCCCTCGGCCGGGCCGACGCCTACCAGCTGGTAGGCGTCGGCGAACGCCCGGTACGACCAGCCCACCGTGTCCCCGGCGGCACGGTACGCGTCGGCCACGAGACGGGAGTGCGCCGCGAAGCGCGCTGCCGCCCAGGCAGCGATCTCGGCGCGTCCGGTCACCCAGACGAGGCCGGGCGCGTCGTCGCGCAGGTAGGCGTGCACCACCTGGGGGTCGCGGGTATCCCACACGTAGGGCGGCACCGCCCCCCAGCGCTCGCGCACCACGGCGTCGGGGGCGAACAGCGCCAGCACGGCGGGGAGGTCGTGGGCGTTCCAGGCCGCGGTGAACGCCTCCGCCACGCGGACGGGCGCCGGGGCCGGCGCAGGCCCCTGGGCCGCGCTCCGGCCGGGGGCCACCAGCTGCACCGCGAGCGCCAGGACGGGCAGCGCCGCGCGGCGCGCCACACCGGGGCCGGTC
>DATLLM010000369.1:0-9817 GCA_035537855.1 Chloroflexota bacterium
CGAGGCCGCGCCGCCCGAGGCCGCGCCGCCCGAGGCCGCGCCGGGGCCGCGCGGGGCGGGGCGGGCGTACTGGCAGGCCCGAGGGATCGCCGAGCTGGCCCTCGGCCGCTTCGCCCTCGCCGTCGAGCAGGACGACCGCCCGGCGCAGCGGCGCGCCTTCTACCTGCTGACCGGCTACTACGCGCGCACGCGCCGCATCGTGCGCACGGCGCTGGCCGCGGGCAACGAGCCCCTCTTCCGGGCCGCGCTCGGCAACCTGATCGCCCTGCACCGCCCGCTGGCCCAGATGCACCGCGCGGCGCCGGCCGCCGTCCCCCTGGCCGTCGTCCTCGACCGCGCGGCGCGCGACGACCTGACCCGGGACGCGGTGGTGCGGGTGCTCGGCGAGAGCCCCGAGCCGCTGGCCGAGGCGACGATCGTGGAGCGCGTCAACGGGCTCGACCTGGTGGGGGAGGTGGGGCCCGGCACCGTCCGGCGCCACCTGGCCGACCTGCAGGCCTCCGGCCACGCGGTGCGCGCCGGCGCCGGGTACGCCCGGGCCCGCCGGACGTACACCGAGGCCGACGTCGACGCGGCCAGCCTGCAGTCGCTCCTCGGCCCGGACCTGCACGCCCTTCTCGCCGCCGGCGGCTTCCGGGGCCTGAGCGACGTCGAGGCGCGCCCGGCCGCCTTCCGCGCCCGCTTCGCCGAGGCGACGCCGTTCGGCCCGGCGACGGCCGACCTGGTGGTGGAGGCGGCCGCGACGCTGCTCGACACGCGCCCGGCCCGCCCCAGCGGGTGGCACCACGCCGACCTGCTCCGCTCCCCCTACCCGCGGCCGTACCAGTACGAGGCCTTCGCCGTCTTCCGCGGCGGCGGCTACCAGGGCCAGCTCGTGGAGTCGCCCACCGGCAGCGGCAAGACGATGATCGGGATGCTGTGCATCCAGGACTGGCTGCGCACCCTGCGCCCGGGGGAGTCGGTCCTCGTCGCCGTGCCCACCGCCAACTACCAGCAGCAGTGGATCGGGGAGCTGTGCTACCGGCCCACGGGACTGCGCCTGCCCCCCGAGCTCGTCTTCGCGGGGACGCCGGGCCAGCTGGAGCGCTTCCAGCGCCGCACCGGCAGCCACCCGGCCGTGGTGCTGGTGACCTACGCCGCCCTGGCCCAGACGGGGTCGGGCGTGGGCAAGGGCGGGTTCGACGTCGACGCGATCGAGACCTTCCTGCAGGCGGCGAACGTGCAGTACGTCGTCCTGGACGAGGTGCACAAGGTCGTCGAGGACCTGCGCAGCGTCTCGGCCGACGTGACCCGGCACCTCGTGGAGTGGCTGCGCGACGGGAGCATCCGCGGCCTGATCGGCTTCTCCGGCACCGCCGAGGCCTACCGCGCCCGGTTCGCCGCCCTCGGCCTGACCCTGGCGCACAGCATCCCCCTGGACACCCTCGTCGGCTACGGCTTCGTCGCCCCCTTCGCCGAGTTCGGGGCCCCGTTCGCCCACTCCGCCCGCGAGCGGCGCATCCGCGACCTGCTGGACGCGTACAAGGCCCACGTCCTGGACTACTTCCGGCTGCTCGGCGCCCCCCGCCTGCGCCGCTGGTTCGCCGAGGTGCCCCTGGACGAGCGCGTGGCCGTCGCCCGCGCCGTGCTGCGGATGTACCGCGGCCGCGCCGACGGCGACGCGGCCGCCGGCCGGCGCCTGACGGCGTGGGAGACCGGGGACGACCTGGGCATCGCCGAGGCCCCCCTGGTGACCGTCCTGCAGATCGCCCGCGGCTGGCCGGACGCGGAGCTGGCCGCCCGGGCGGGGGCCGATCCGGCCGCCTTCGCGGCCCTCCGCCTGGCGCTGGAGGCCCTCCGGACGGAGCTGGCGACGCTGATCTACCTCCCGGAGACGGTCGACCGGCTGCGGCGCCCCGGCTTCGCCACCACGCTCGACCGGGAGGCCCTGCTGGCGGCGCCGGACGGGCCCGGGCCGGCGGCGGCGCGCGCCGCGCGCGCCGCCGACCTGCTGGCGACGACCATCGCCGGGCTCTACGGCGGCCTGACCGACTGGTACGTCCGCACGGGCGAGGGGCGCGTCGAGGCGATCAAGGCCCTGATCGACGCGGAGCGCGCCGTGCGGCCGGTCAGCGGGACGATCGTCTTCGACGCCGGCAAGCGCCTCCGCTGGCGGGCCGGGGTGACCGCGCCCGGGTACGACGGGGTGGGGGGGCTGTTCGCCCAGCTCCTGGGCGACGGCCGCTTCACCGCCTTCGCCGTGCTGTCCAGCGAGATGTACCTGACCTACGACGCGGACGACCCCCTGCCGCCGCGGATCGCCGCGTTCGTCACCGCCGAGTTGATGCGGGGCGACGTCGCCGCCGCCGTCTTCGGGCTGGTCACCCAGGGCCTCGACCTCCCCCCGGACACCCTCGCCGCCCTGCGCCGGGAGTTCCACCCCCTGGTCGACGCCTACGCCGCCACCCTGGAGGGCGTGCGCACCCGCCGCCTGGGGGAGTTCCGCCGGCACGTCCTCTCGCCCTTCCGCCGGGCGGCGCGGCGCCTGGTGCGCGGGCCGGTGGGGGAGCGCCTGCGGGGGCGCCTGAGCCCGCGCAACGTGCACCTGGAGGGCCTGCTGACCACGTTCTTCGACTACGCCGAGCTGGCCGAGGCCTTCCGCCGGGCCCGCGTCGGCGAGGTCGAGCAGGTCAGCGGCGCCCGCCGCCCCTTCTACGTGGTGCCGATGCCGGACGGGCGCCGCAAGCAGCTGATGTACGACCTCACGGCGCGCATCGTGGACGCCGAGACGCTCCCGGTCAACCTGGTCATCGTGTCCAGCTGGGCGCGCACCGGCTGGAACGTGATCAAGCCCAACGTCCTGATCGACGCCACGGCGACGCGCGACGTCACCGCCTGGCAGCAGCTCCGCGGCCGGGCGATGCGCGCCCTGCGCACCTGGACGAACGACTGCTACCGGCTGCTGCTGCTGCTGCGCAGCGAGCAGGCCCTGGACGACGACGACGCCCGGGCGCTCGCCGCCGGCGTGCTGGCCCCCGGCGCCGGGCCGGGCGCCCCGGAGACCGCGCAGACTCGCGCGGCGCTGGCGGCGCTCCGCGACCGCCTCCTGGGCGCCGGCGGCGCGCCCGGCGACGGCGGCCCGCCGGCCCCCGGACGCGACGCGCTGGCCGTGCACCTGCTGCTCGGCCGCAACAAGGTGACGCACATCTACGAGCTGGTCAAGGCGACCGGCACCGCCCGGCAGGTGGAGTTCGACCGCCGGGCCCGGGTGTGGCAACGACGGGAGGCGATCGCCCGCAAGCACGCCTACGAAGCCGCCGTCGAGCCGTTCGGCGGCGCGCTGGTGCGGGGCGTGGGCCACGCCCCGCTGCTCTACCACGCCGATCCGCGCACCGACCTGCCGGAGGACCTGCGGTCGCGGGTCGTCGAGGCCATCCGCGACCGGGACGCCACGGTGGTCGCCGGCTGGCTCGCCGCCTCCGACCGCTGACGGGAGCGCGGCGCGGGCGCGGCCCCGATCGCCCCGGCGAGCACGCCGGCCGGGCGGCCCGCGCCGAGGCGGCCCGCCGGCCGTTCGCGGGTGGCGGGCGCCCTTCGGCCGCCGGCAGCGGCCTTGGTGTAGCCTGGGGGCTCACGGCGAGAAGAGGGAGGGAGCGATGAAGGGTGTCGAGGCCATCGCGCGGATCCTGCAGCGGGAGGGGGTGGAGGTGCTCTTCGCCTACCCCGCCAACCCGCTGATCGACGCCGCGGCGACGCTCGGGATCCGGCCGGTCATGGCCCGCACCGAGAAGACCCTGATCAACATGGCCGACGGCTACGCCCGGGCGACGAACGGGCGCCGCCCGGCGGTGGTCACGGTGCAGCAGGGGCCGGGGATCGAGAACGCCTTCGGGGCCGTGGCCCAGGCCTTCGCCGATTCCGTCCCCCTGCTGCTCCTGCCGGGGGGCGAGGACCAGGACCGGCTGGGGACGCCGACGGCCTTCGATCCCCTCCCGCCCTACGGGCACGTGACCAAGTGGGCCGCCCGCGTCAACCGCCCGGGGCGCATCCCGGAGCTCCTGCGGCGGGCCTTTATCCAGCTGCGCACGGGGCAGCCGGGCCCGGTGCTGCTGGAGGTGCCGTCGGACGTGGGCGGGGCCGTGGTGGACGGGGGGAGCGACCCGGACGGGCCGGTGGCGAGGTACCGGCCGGCCCGGGGCTACCGCTCGGCCGGCGACCCGGAGGACGTCGCCGCGGCGGCGCGCCTCCTGCGGCACGCCCGCGCCCCGCTGCTCCACGCCGGCCACGGCGTCCTGTGGGCCGAGGCCTGGGACGAGCTGCGGGAGCTGGCGGAGCTGCTCGGGGCCCCCGTGATGACCACCATGGCCGCGAAGGGCGCCTTCCCCGAGGACCACCCGCTGGCGGCCGGCACCGGGGGGCACACCATCACCGGCACCGCGGCCCACTTCCTGGAGACCTGCGACCTCGTCCTGGGCGTCGGCTGCAGCTTCTCCCGGGGCTCGTTCTCGGCCCCCATCCCCGCCGGGAAGACGCTGGTGCAGATCACCAACGACGAGCGGGACCTCTCCAAGGCCTACGCCGTGGACCTGGCCGTGCTGGGCGACGCCCGGCTGGTGCTGCGCCAGCTGCTCGAGGAGCTGCGCCGGCAGGGCGGGGCGGGCGGCCGGGCCGGCGAGGACGTGGCCCCGACGGTGCGGGCCACCCGGGAGGCCTTCTTCGAGCAGTGGCGCCCCCGGCTGACCTCGGACGAGACGCCGATCAACCCCTACCGGGTGGTGTGGGAGCTGGATCGGGCCGTCGACAAGCGCCAGACGATCGTCACCCACGACTCCGGCAACCCGCGCGACCAGACGCTGACCTTCTACGAGGCCCTCGTCCCCCGGGGCTACCTCGGCTGGGGGAAGTCGACCCAGCTGGGCACCGGTTTGGGGATCGCCCTGGGGGCGAAGCTGGCCCACCCCGACCGGCTGGTGGTCAACGTGATGGGCGACCTGGCCTTCGGGACGGCGGGGATGGACGTGGAGACGGCGGTGCGGGAGCGCCTGCCCATCCTGACGGTGATTCTGAACAACGGCCGCATGGGGGGCTACGGCCACCACATGCCCGTGGCCAGCGAGCGCTACGGCAGCAACCGGCTCTCCGGCGAGTACGCCAAGGTGGCCGCGGGGCTGGGGGCCTACGCCGAGCGGGTGGAGGCGCCGGCGGAGGTGGCCCCGGCGCTGCGCCGGGGGATCGCCGCCACCAGGGAGGGGCGCCCGGCGGTGCTGGAGACGATCACCAAGGAGGAGCCGGTCTACCCGGCGGCGGCGCGCGCCCGCTAACGCCCCCGCGCTCCGGCGCTGGGGCGGGCTCCCGCTCCGCGAAGGCGGAGGTGCATCGCCCCCCGGCGCGCGCCGCCGCCGAACGCCGGGTCACCCCCGGCCGAGCACCTCGTTGAGCTGCGGGATGAGGGGCGGGATCACCGACCGGGCCGGCTGCTCGGCCTTCCAGATCTGCTCCAGCGCCGGATTGAGGATGGCGTTGTAGTCCGAGCTCTCCACGATGTACGCCGTGGGGTGGAGGCGCACGCTGGCGATCGCCTCCAGGTACGCCTTGTTGTTGGCCGGGGGCGACGACTTGAGGAACAGGTCGCTGTTGGCCAGGCGCGGCATCGGCGGCACCGTCTGCCCGAACTCCGCCAGCACCGTCTGCCCCGGCTCCGTGCCGCAGAACTTGCAGAACTCCCAGGCCTCCCCGGCCAGCTTCGTGCCCCGCAGGACGGACATCCCGGAGAACCAGCCGTAGCCGACGCGGCCGGCCTTGCCCCGCGGCATCGGCGCCACGTCCCAGGCGAACTGGCCCAGCTGGCGGTAGGTGGCGACCGACCACCGGCCGTGCGGCTGCAGGGCGACCCGGCCGGACTCGAATCCGCTCGGGTTGGCGTCGGGGAAGGCGGGGCCGGGCATGACCACCTGCTTGGTGTGCAGGTCGGCGATCCACTGCAGGGTGTCCAGGGCCACCGGCGAGTCCAGCGTCGACTTCGTCCTGTCGGCGGTCAGGATGTCGCCCCCGTTGGCCCAGACCCAGTACCAGAAGTCGCCGCGGAAGGTGCCGGACCCGTACTGGACGATCTGGCGCGGGTCGAAGCCCCCGTCGCTGGCCCGCCGCCCCTGGGCGTCGACCGTCAGCCGGGCGGCGGCCTCGACGTACTTCTCCCACGTCCAGGTGTCGTCCGGGTACGGCAGCTGCGCCTTGTCCAGCAGGTCCTTGTTGTACGCCAGGGCGAACGTCCCCCCGTCGTAGGGGAAGGCGTAGTACTTGTTCTTGTAGCGGCCCGAGTCGACCGCGTAGTCGTAGTAATCGCCCTTCTTGAAGTCCCGGGCCATGAAGCCGTCCAGCTCGAGCAGGCCGCCCCGCTTCGCCAGGACGCGGAAGCTGCCCATCGCCGTGAACGCCACGTCGGACGTCGCCCCGCTGGCCACCTCGGTCAGCAGCTTCTGCAGATAGTCCGTGGCCGCCTCGAGCTCCACCGTCAGGCGCGGGTTGGCCCGCTCGAAGTCGTCCGCGATGCGGCGCTGGATCTGCAGGATGACCTGGTTGCCGCGGCCGAGAAACCGCAGCGTGGCCGGCTGCCCGCTGGGCGGGGGGGCTTCGTCCCCCGGCGCCGGCCGGCCGGGGGCGCAGGCGGCGAGGACGGCGGTCCCGACCGCGCCCCCGGCGGCCGCGAGCCCGAAGACGGTGGCCCGTCGGGTACGCCCGGCGCGCGCGCGAATCCGGGGCGCGCGAGCCTCGTGCCGGCGGCCGGCGTCCCGCTGCTCGCCCGGGGATGCGGCCGGCGCCTCCGCTTGCCGTGTCGCGTCGTCGTGCACCATGCTGGTCGGCCCCTTTCTTGCCGCTTGCGCAGGGAGTGCAGCCGGAGACCCGGACGTGGCGGGCTGGACCGGTGGGAGCGGACGGCCGCCGTCCCGGTCGCCGGGGACGGCGTGGCCGGGGCCGCGGGACGGGCGGGCTAGACCTTCAGGTCCCGCTCCTTTTTCAGCACGTCGGTGACCAGCTGCGCGACGCGCGGGAGCACCTCTTTGGGCGTCTTCTCGGCGCGCCACATGGGGGGAAGCTCCTTGGCGAAGATCTCGTTCGCGATCGTCTCGCCGGAGATCACCTCCTGGTAGAAGGGGAAGCCCGCCTTCGGCAGCACGGAAAGCACCGTCTTCATGCCCGCCGGCCTGGTGACCTTCGCGAACTGGTCCGCGGCCACCCGGGGCAGCGCCGGGACGGTGGAGACGCCGGCGGGGAACCCCGACGCCTGCCCCTCCGGCCCCGTCATCGACACGTTCAGGTCCCACGACTCGTCGGGGTGCCTGGCGCCCCTGGGCGTGCTGATCCCGGACGCCTCGCCGATGGTCCACCACCGGGCCCGGCCGGTGGGGCCGGGGGCCACGTCCCAGCCGAAGGTCACGCCGGGCTGATTGAGGTTGGACAGGACCCAGCTGCCGCGCACCGCCATGGCCACGTTGCCCGCCGGGAAGCTCCACGTCCCGGGGACCGGGTTCGCGAGGCTGACGACGGCGTGGTACCGGGCGTCCAGGTCCACGATCTGCTGGAAGGAGTCGACGCAGCCGGCGCTCTCCAGCAGGCACCGGTCGAGCTCCTTCGTCACCCAGGGGGCGCCGTTGCTCTCGGTGATGATCTTCCACCCGGCGTTGCCCCCGAAGTTGCGCTCGGCGCCGTACTGCACCACCTGGGTCGGGTCGAACCCCGGCTGGTCGGCGCTCCGGCCGCTCCGGTCGAGGGTCAGCGCCTGCGCGTACTTGCGGTAGTCGTCCCACGTCCACCGGTCGCTCGGCGCGGGGACCCCGGCCTTCTTGAGCATCTCCTCGTTGAACCAGAGCAGCCACACGCCGTAGTCCACCGGCATGGCGAAGAGCTTGCCGCGCAGGAACTGCGGCTCGAGCGCGGCGGCGAAGTAGTCGCCCTTCTTGAGCTTGCTCGCGGTGAAGAAGGCCGTGAGGTCGAGGAGCATGCCCTTGGCGGCCTCCTCGAACATGAAGTCGTTGGTGGTGAACACCGTGTCCGGCGGATCGCCCGCCGCCTGCTGCGTGATCAGCTTCTCGTGGTAGCTGGGCGAACCGGTGACGTGCTCCACCTCCACCGCCACCCGCGGGTTGCGCTGGTGGTACAGGTCGGCCATCTGGGTGAACCACGCCTTGTAGCCGTCCGAGCCGCGGGTCATGAAGCGCAGGCTGACCGGCTGGCCCCCGGCGCCGCCGGCGCCGCCGCCCCCGGGGCGCTCCGGCGCGCAGGCGGCCGGCGCGGCGCCCGCCAGCGTCAGCGCGGCCGCGCCGAGAGTCCGGAAGTGCCGCCGCCGACTGGTGTGCCATCGCGCGTTCATGCCGGCCCTCCTCTGGCTCCGTGCCTCCCGCTCCGACTTCCGGCGGCGCCGCCGGTCCGGGCCGGCCGGGGGAGGCTCCGCCGCCGGCCGGCGCCGTCACGCCCGCCGGGGGCTGTCGCG
Source organism: Chloroflexota bacterium (assembly GCA_035537855.1). GTDB lineage: Bacteria > Chloroflexota > UBA11872 > UBA12225 > UBA12225 > DATLLM01. The sequence goes on from DATLLM010000369.1 coordinate 8,468, forward strand.
GTACGGGGAAGTCGACAGAACCCGGCGGCGAGCGCCGCCACGGTACCCGTAGCCGGCCCGGCGCACAAGCGGCGCGGGCGGGACGCCGGTGGCCGTCGCTTGCGGGGCCCGGCCGGCCGTACGTGGCACTTGCGCCGGCCGCCCCGGCGCCCGGTCAGACCCCCCGTCGCGCCAGCGCGTCGCGCGCCGCCAGGCGGCCGAAGACGCAGCCGCGGAGCACGCCCGTCGCGCCCGGGTAGTTGTGGAAGTAGAACTCCCCCTGTGGCTCGCCCGCGGCGTACAACCCGGGGATCACCGCGCCCCGCGTGTCGATCACGCGCGCCGCCGCGTCGGTCTTCACGCCGCCGAAGGCGAACGTGATCCCGCCGGTGACGGCGAAGGCCATGAACGGCGGGTCTTCGAGGCGCAGCGCCCAGTTGCTCTTGTCCGGCTGGCCCGCGATCCCGCGCGCCGCCCGGCCGTCCTTGCGGTCCGGATCGAACGGGGTCGCCGTGTCCACGGCCGCGTTGTACGCGCCGAGCTCGTCCACGAAGGTCGTCACCGGCACGCCGATGGCCGCCGCCAGGCCGGCCAGCGTGGCCGCCTCCGCCGGCGGCGTGACGGTGAACACCCCGCGCTCCCACCCCGGATCGCGCCGCGCCTGCTGATCCAGGATGCAGTAGCACACCCCGCCCGGCTGCTGCACCATCGCCTTGGAGAAGACGACGTAGGTGTTGTCGCGGAAGTCGATCCCCTCGTCCAGGAAGCGCCGCCCCTCCCGGTTCACGATCACGCCCAGCTGGTAGATGTAGATCGCCGTCTTGCCGCCCTCCATCCGCGGCGAGCGGGCGTCGAGGACGGCCGAGTGGTAGTCGCCCCACTGGCCCACCGCCTGCGCGCCGGCGGCGAGCAGCATCTCCAGCCCTTCGCCCGTGTTGTAGCGGGTGCCCCGGACGATCAGGTTCTCCGCCCACGCGCCCAGGTACCGCGCCCGCATCTCCGGGTTGGCCGCGAAGCTGCCCGTCGCCATCACCACGCCGCCGCGGGCGCTCCAGGTCCGGAACCCCTCCGGGCCCAGGGCCCGAATCCCGACCACGTGCCCCGCGTCGTCCTGCAGCAGCGCGCGGGCGGCCGTCTCGTAGCGCACCGCGACGCCCAGCCGCTCGGCCCGCGCGAAGAGCGCATCGACCACCGCCAGGCCGCCGCCCACCGGCTTGCGGCGGTACGTCGCCGTGTGCGGGAAGCCCGGCTCCCAGGCGATGCCGTGCGCCGTCAGCCAGTCCAGCGTCTCGGCCGCCCGGTCGGCGAGCACCTCCACCAGCTCGCGGTTGGCGCGGCCGCGCCAACCGCGAGCTGGTGGAGGTGCTCGCC
>DATLLM010000370.1:0-3319 GCA_035537855.1 Chloroflexota bacterium
GCGATTCACGTGGGGTCTCCGGGAGGTCGCCCGGCCGGCGTGCCGGCGCGGGAGACAAACGGGCCGCGGGTGATGAAGCTCGGTCATCGACCCACGGCCCGGAGAGACGGGTACGGCCGGGGGAGCGGAAGGGCGCCCGCAGCCGTCGCGCAGCGTCTACTTGCTAATGCGACTTACGTGCAGGTAAATGCGCCCTTCTCAGCCGGGGGCCGGGAGGTGGACCCGACGCGCTGGCGGCGCAGCACGGTCAGCAGCCGTGCCAGGTTGAGGATCGTCATGGCGACGGCTCCACGCTACCAGGCCGGGGGGCGTCCGTCAATGCCCCGGCGCCGCGCGGCGGCTGGTATGCTGCCCGCACCGCCTGCGGGCGGGGGGTACCCGATGCGGCCCGGAGGGACGGAGCGATGAAGATCACGGCGGTGGAGACGGTGCGCCTGGGGGAGCACGCCAACATCCTGTTCGTGCGGCTGCACACCGACGGCGGTCTGGTGGGGCTGGGCGACACCTGGCGGATGACGGAGACGGTGAACACCTTCGTCCACAAGGTGGCGGCGCCGCTGCTGCTGGGGCAGGACCCGGGGGCGATCGAGCGGCACTGGCGGACCCTCTACCGCAGCTGCGCCACCTCGGGGCTGCACAGCAGCGAGATGCGCGGGCTCTCGGCGATCGACGTCGCCCTGTGGGACCTCTTCGGCCAGGCCCAGGGGCTGCCGGTCTACCGGCTGCTGGGCGGGCCGACCCAGGACCGGGTGCGGATCTACAACACCTGCGCCGGCTACCGCTACGGGGAGGCCAAGCCGCGGGGGGTGGACGCCACCTACACGGACGGCCAGGCGGAGGGGCCGTACGAGGACCTCGACGCCTGGAAGACGGACGCCGGGACGCTGGCGCGGTCCCTCCTGGACGAGGGCGTGACGGCGATGAAGATCTGGCCTTTCGACCAGTTCGGGCCGGAGACGGGCGGGCTGTGGATCACCGCCGAGCAGATCGAGCGGGGGCTCCGGCCGTGGCGCCAGATCCGGGAGGCGGTGGGCAACCGGATCGAGATCGCCCTGGAGATGCACTCGGTCTGGAACCTGCCCAGCGCGATCCGCATCGCCCGGGCGGTCGAGCCGTACGACCCGATGTGGTTCGAGGACCCGGTGCGGATGGACAACCTGGACGCCCTGGCGGAGTTCAAGGCCTCCACCCGGGTGCCGACGACGGCGAGCGAGACCCTCTCCACGCGCTACGCCTTCCGGGAGATGCTGGAGAAGCGGGCCGTCTCGATCGTCATGTTCGACTGCGGCTGGGTCGGCGGGCTGAGCGAGGCGAAGAAGATCGCCAACATGGCCGAGGCCTACCACATCCCGGTGGCGCCGCACGACTGCACCGGGCCGGTCAACTACGTCGCCGACGTGCACCTGGACTTCGCCATCACCAACTGCTACGTCCAGGAGACGGTGCGGGCCTACCTCCACGGCTGGTACTCCCGCCTGGTGACCGGGCTGCCCCGCATCGAGTCGGGCTTCGTCTACCCGCCGGAGGGGCCGGGTCTCGGGGTGGCCCTCAAGGACGAGGTCTTCGCCCGTGAGGACGTCACCATCGAGCGCACCGAGCTGTAGCTGTTGCCGTAGCGGTAGCGCTAGCCGTAGCGGCTGAGGGGGAGACGAGATGGCGGTTGCGGGGGCGACGGCGCCGGGCGCCGGCGGCAGCGGGTGGGGCGCGGCGACGCTGCCCGCCCTGCTCGAAGCGCGGGCGGCCGCCGGGCGGCCGGTGCGGGTGGGGCTGGTGGGGGCCGGGCGATTCGGGACGACGGTCGCCGCGCAGGTGGGGCAGATGCGCGGGCTGGCCCTGCTGGCCGTGGCCGACGTGCGGGCGGCGAACGCCGGCGCCGCCCTGGCCGCCGCCGGCTGGGCCGGGCCGGACGTGGGCGCCCCCCGGGACGCGGCGGGGGCGGCGGCGCGCGTCGCCGCCGGGCGCCCGGTGTGGCTGGAGGACGGGACGCGCCTGGCCGAGCTCCCCCTGGACGTGGTCGTGGAGGCCACCGGGCGCCCCGACGTCTCGGCGCAGGTCATCTGGGCCTGCCTCGGCGCCGGACAGCACGTGGTCAACGTGACCGTCGAATCGGACGTCCTGCTGGGCGCCCTCTTCCGGCGCCGGGCGGACGGCGCCGGGGTGGTCTACACCGTCGCCGACGGCGACCAGCCGGGCTGCACGATGCGCCTGGTGGAGTGGGCGCGGGCCCTCGGCTACCGGGTGGTGGCGGCCGGACGGGGGACGCAGCGCTACCCCTTCGACCGCCACGGGGTGCCGGAGGAGGCCTTCCGGCGCTACGGCTACGGCGACGACGTGGTCGCCCGCCGCCGGCTCAACCCGCAGATGTATAACTCGTTCCGGGACGGCTCCAAGGCGCAGATCGAGATGACCAGCCTGGCCAACATGAGCGGGCTCGTCCCGGACCGGCGGGGGATGCACGAGCCGGCGGCGGCGGTCGACGACCTCCCCCGCCTGTTCGGCCCCCGCGCCGCCGGCGGGCTGCTCGAGCGGGAGGGGGTGGTCGACCTGGCCAACGCCGTCGGGGAGGACGGGGAGACCCTGCTGCCGGGACACATCGCCAGCGGGGTGTGGGCGGTGGTGACGGGGGACCAGCCCCTGCTGCGGGAGGACCTGGCCTTCTACGGCCTGCCGGTCTCGGCGGACGGAGCGCGGGCGGTGCTCTACCGCAACTACCACCTCTGCGGCGTCGAGGCCCCCCTCTCCGTCGCCGAGGCCGCCCTGCTCGGCCGTGCCACCGGGGCGGCCCTGCCCGTCCCGGTGGCGGACGTGGTCGCCTACGCCAAGCGCGCCCTGCGCGCGGGCGAGCGCCTGGACGGCAGCGGTGGCCGCACCGTCTACGGGCTGATCGAGCGGGCGCCGCTGGCCCGGGCGGAGGGGCTGCTGCCCCTCGGTCTGGCGGACGGCCTGAGCCTGTCCCGGGACGTCCCCGCGGACGCCCCCCTGACCTACGCCGCCGTCGGGCTGACCCCGCCCGGCGCGCCCGCCGCCGGCGGCGGACCGGCCTTCGCCCTGCGCCTGCGCCGCGAGCAGGACGCCCTGTGGTGAAGTCCCTCTGCGCGGGCGCGGGGAGCAGGAGCGCCGCCCGCGCGAGGCGCGTCATCCGTGGAGCGTGAGGAGGACCGCGCTGCGCGGGGGCGGCCCGCGCGAGACACGTCATCCGTGGAGCCCGAGGACCGCGCTGCGCGGGGGCGGCCCGCGCGAGGCGCGTCATCCGTGGAGCCCGAGGAGGACCGCGCTGCGCGGGGGCGGCCCGCAGCGGGCCGCGGCCAGGGGGCCGCGA
>DATLLM010000371.1:0-2583 GCA_035537855.1 Chloroflexota bacterium
GCTGGTCATGGACATCAGGCCGCCCTTGATCAGGACGGGGGGCTTCTCGATCACCAGCACCGGGTCGATCTCCCCCCGCAGGATGGCCCCCAGCACGCGGGCGCCCTCGACGCCCCGCTCGTAGAAGTCGGTGTGGGGGGCCGTCTTGTAGCCCACGGCGGCCGTGGCGTACAGCGCCCAGTCGGGGCCGACGTTGGCGTGGAGGTCGAAGACCACCACGATGGGCACCCCCGGCCCGAGCGCCGCCCGCAGCCCCCGCAGCACGTCGGCCTCCGGATCGGGCACGCCCTCGGCGACGCACGCGCCGTGCAGGAAGAGCAGCACCCCGTCCGGCCGCGCGGCGCGGACGGCGTCCACCAGGCCGGCGCGGATGGCGCCGAAGGCCTCCGCCGTCAGCGTGCCGGTAACCGGCGGGTGCTCGGCGAAGAACGCGGGGAGCAGCGTCCAGCCCTGCTCCCGCCCCGCCTCCAGCATCCCGCCCAGCACCGAGCGCGTCCCGTCGAACGTGCGCCGGATGGCGTCCCCGTGCAGCCAGGTGCCCGCCGGGCCGCGGAACGCCGCCAGCGTGGTGGGCTGGGGATGGAAGGTGTTCGTCTCGTGGGCGAAGCCCCCGACCGCGACGCGCATGCGCTCGCCTCCTGTGCTGCCGTGGTCGAGTGTTTCGTCGAGTCGGCGGCCCACAGTGTAGCCGTCGCCGGAGCCGCCCGCCGCCGAGCCCGACGCAGAGGGGGCCCACCCGCAAGAGAATCACCGCCGTCACCACCACCCTGCTGCGCTACCCGGAGGGGTTCGTCATCCAGGACGCCACGATCCCCCGCCCCGGCCCGGCGCCCGCGGCGCCCGGGGACTCTGGATCCACATCGAGACGGACGAGGGCACCGCCGGCCTCGGGGTCGGCACCGGTCAGGACGCCGTCCGCTCGGTCATCGAGCGGAATCTCAAGGACCTGCTCATCGGCCAGGACCCCTTCAACATCGAGAAGCTGTGGCACGACATGTTCTGGCGCGTCCGCGGCTACGGCCGCAAGGGCGTCGCCTTCCAGGCCATCTCCGCCGTCGACATCGGCCTGTGGGACCTGAAGGCCAAGGCCTTCGGCGTGCCGCTCTATCGCCTGCTCAACCCGTACACGGAGCGCGTCCCCGTGTACGGCAGCGGCGGCTGGACGAACCTCAGCGAGTCGGAGCTGGTCGCCGAGCAGATGGGGTACGTCGAGCGCGGCTTCCCCCGCATCAAGATGAAGGTGGCCAGGGACTTCGGCCGGGCCGAGGGGGAGGACGTGCGGCGCCTGGCCGCCGTGCGCCGCGCCGCCGGCGACGGCGTGGAGCTCTACGTCGACGCCAACAACGGCTACTACGCCCCGCAGGCCATCGGCATGTCGCGGCGGTTCGAGGACTACGGCGTGGCGTGGTTCGAAGAGCCCGTCCTCGCCGACGACATCGAGGGCCTCCGCGCCGTCTCGCTGGCGACGACCATCCCCGTCGCCACGGGCGAGCACGAGTCCACCAAGTACGGCTTCAAGGACCTGATCGCCCGCGGCGGCGCGGACATCGTGCAGCCGGACATCGGCCGCGTCCGGGACGTCACGGAGTGGATGAAGGTGGCCGCCCTGGCCCACGCCTTCAACCTCCCGGTCGCCCCCCACGCCGTGCAACTCGTCCACCTCCACTGCGCGATGGCGACGCCGAACCTGAAAGTCGTCGAGTACCTGGGCGTGGCGGAGCGCAACGACCGCTTCTTCTCCACCGAGGTCCCCGAGCCCGTCGACGGCTGGTGGGCGCCGTACCCGGACCGCCCCGGCCTCGGCCTGGAGCTCGACCCCGCCGTGGTGAAGCGCCACGCGGTACCGTAACCGGCGCGCGGTCGCTCGCCGGAAACGCAGCGCCCCGGCGCCGCGGGCGGAATCGACCGCACAGGAGGGTGACGTGGGCTGGCTCTTCGCGCTCGTGTTCGGCGCCTTCCCCCGGGTGGGCACGCTCCTGCTCTGGCGGGCCCGGCCGGACCGGGTGGCGGCCGCGTTCGGCGGGCGGCGGATCTGGCCGGCGCTGGGGATCGTCTTCCTCCCCCACACGACCCTGCTGTACCTCCTCCGGCGGTCGCCGGCCGGGCTCGCCGGCCGGGACCGGCGCTGGCTGCTCCTGGCCCTCGCGCTGGACGTCGGCCAGGCGGGCAGCCGCGGCCGGACACGACGCGCGGGCACCGCGAGGGGTGCCGCTGCCGGGGAGCCGCGCAGCGTGTGCTGAGGGCGGCCCGGACACCGGATCCGGGCCGGCGCGTCGGGGGTCGCGGGGGACGGAGGAGGAGCGAGGGATGCGGCCGATCGGGGCACACTCCGGGGAGCGGACGGCGCCCGCACCGCCGGCAGCCGCCGGGCCGTCCTGCCGGCGCCGCGCGATGCTCCTGCACGGACCGGCGGCCGGGGCGATGACCTTCGCCGCCGCCTACGAGTTCGGGGCGAACTGCTCTCGCTGGGGCACCGCGTCTCGGCCGCGGCCATCCAGAGCGACCTGCGCCGCCATAGGGTGCCGCCCGCGCCGGTAGGCGGCGGCGGCGAAGGTCATCGCCCCGGCCGCCGGTCCGTGCAGG
>DATLLM010000372.1:0-8866 GCA_035537855.1 Chloroflexota bacterium
GCCCCTGCTCGCCGCCTGCGGCCAGGCGGCCGGGACGGGCGGCCAGGAGGCGGCGAAGCCGTCCCAGCCGCGCACGGAGGTCAAGCTGGTCGCGTTCGACTGGGTGATCAACGAGTGGGGCCTGCCCAAGTGGATCGAGCAGTACAACAAGCTCGGCGGGCCGACCACCGTCTCGGTCGAGCAGACCCCGGACGGCTGGCAGCCGAAAGTGCTGGCCATGATCCGCGACGGCAGCCTCGCCTGGGACGGCATCGGGATCATGTCCACCCCAGCGGACAAGGTCAACTGGGCGGAGAGCGGCACCAGCCAGCCGATCGACCAGTACGTCCAGGCCTCCAAGACCGACGGGGCCAAGAGCGTCATCACCGACCTGGTGCCCACGATCAAGCAGGACATCTCCTACAAGGGGCAGCTGCAGGGCCTGCCGTACAGCGTCGAGGCCATCGGCTTCATGTGGTACACGCAGTACCTGCAGGGGATCGGCATGAAGGAGCCGCCGGCCACCTGGGACGACATGCAGGTGATGGCCACCAAGCTGCTCAGCCAGTACCGGTCCCAGGAGGTCGTGCCCCTGGGCTGGCCGGACTCGCTGCACACCTCGCTGATGGCCCTGATCTACGCCTCGACGGATAAGCCGTTCACCGCCGACGGACTGCTGGACATCACCGGGCAGGCCTCGCTGCGCTCCCTGCGCTTCATGAAGACCCTGGTCGACGGCGGGATGACGCCTCCTAAGGGGAGCGACGGCTACCTCGACCTGTGGCAGCGCTCCAAGCTGGCCACCCTGGTGGCGCAGAACTCCCGCGGCGTCTGGGCCCAGCGCATCTTCGGCCCGGACAAGGCGGACACCACCACCGTCCCGGTGGCGACCAAGGGCGGCCCCCAGGCCGGGACCTACTTCTGGAACAACACCTTCGCCGTGTTCAAGGGGGCGAAGCACCCCCAGGAGCTGGTCGACTTCTACCTCTGGCTGCTCTCGCCGAAGAACGAGCCGGTGCAGCAGGCGATCATCGACTCCGGCAAGGCCCCGGTCTACAACTCGGTCTACACCGCCAAGATCCAGCCCAACGCCGGGCTGCGCTGGATGGCCACCTTCCGCGATCTGGTGGCCAAGTCCGTCCCGTACCCGGAGAACGCCTTCCGCAACCTCCAGAACTCCAAGATCATGCCCTGGCTGCAGAAGTACCTGGACAAGGGCTCGACCATCTCCCCCGAGGACGCCATGAACAGCGCCCTGGCGGAGGTCAAGGAAGAGGTGGCCAAGCAGGTGGTCAAGTAGGACCGCCGGCGGACGGGGGAAGACGCGTGATCGAGAGGACGGCCACCGCCCCGCCCGGCGCGGCGGCCCCGCCGGCGGCCCCGCCGGCGGCGGCCCGCCCGGAGGGCGCCCTCCGGGCGGCGCCCCGCGCCGCCCGCGTCCGGTGGGTGCGGTGGTGGACCAGCGGCTGGGGCAATCCCTGGGGCTACGCCTTCGTCGCCCCGGCGCTCGCCCTGTACGTCATCTTCAACGCCTACCCGGTGGTCCGCGGGCTGGCGATGGCCTTCACCGACTACCGCTTCCTCGTTCCGGGGTCGGAGTGGGCCTTCAACGGCCTGAGCAACTACCGGGAGCTGTTCTTCAACGACCGCACGTTCTGGCACGCCTTCGGCGTCTCGCTCCGGTTCACCCTGCTGACCTTCCCCATCAGCCTGCTGCTCGCCCTCGGCGTCGCCATGCTCGTCGCCCAGGTGCGGCGGGTGCGCCTGGCCGCCTTCTACCGGGTGATCGTCTACCTCCCGGTGGTGCTCCCCATCTCGGTGGCCATGCTGCTCTGGCAGCAGCTCTACCACTACCAGCTGGGCTACCTCAACTACCTGCTGAAGAGCGTCTTCCACGTCGCCCAGCCGCCGAACTGGCTCGGCGACGTGAACGTGGCCCTGCCGGCCATCGCCGCGGCCACGATCTGGAAGACGTTCGGCGCGGACACCCTGCTCTTCCTGATCGGCCTCTACGGCATCAACCGCGAGGTCTACGAGGCGGCCGACATCGACGGCGCCAACCCCCTGCAGCAGGCCTGGTACGTCACCCTGCCCCTGCTCAAGCCGGTCTTCGTCCTGGTGGTGGCGCTCAACGCGGGCATCGCCAGCGCCACCCAGGAGATGCTGATCCTGACCAACGGCGGGCCCCAGAACGCCACCCTGACGCTCGGGCTCTACGGCTACCAGCTCGGCTTCCAGAACGGCGACCTGCGCCTGGGCTACTCGGCCGCGATGTATCTCCTGCTGGGAGGAATCCACATGGTGCTGGCCCTGGTGATCCTCAAGACGCTGCGCACGGAGCGGGCGTGAGCCTGCGCCTGCCCTTCCGCCTGCCGCCGGCGAGCAAGATCCTGCTGCACGCCGTCCTGGCGCTGCTCTGCGCCGTCGTCCTGCTGCCCATCGTCTGGGCCATCTCCGCCTCGTTCAAGGGCCCGGCCGAGCTGTTCCAGTCCGTGCCCTCGCTCTGGGTGCGCGAGCCGACCCTGGCCAACTACCAGTACATGCTCACCCGGATGGCCAACGTCCCCCTCTACATGCGCAACAGCTTCATCGTCACCGGGGGCGCGGTCGCCCTGGTCTGCGTCACGTCCGCCCTGGCCGGGTACGCCTTCGCCCGGATGGAGTTCCGCGGGCGGGACCTGATCTTCACCCTCATCCTGCTCTCCCTGTTCATCCCCCAGTCCGGGGGGCTGATGGCCCTCTACGAGCTGATGAGCTTCCTCAAGCTGCGCAACAGCCTGGTGGGCCTGATCCTGCTCTTCTCCTCCGGCCTGACCGTGCCCATCTTCGTCATGCGCCAGACCTTCCTCAACCTCCCCAGGGAGCTGGAGGAGAGCGCCCGCATCGACGGCGCCAACTGGTGGCAGGTCTTCTGGCACATCGCCGTCCCCATGGCCGCCTCGGGGTCGGTCGTGGTCGCGATCATCACCTTCGTGCGCGTCTGGGGCGACTTCCTGGTCACCCTGACCATGGTCGACCGGGACGCCCTGAACACCATCTCCATCGGGGTGCGCCGCACGGCGACGACGGGGGGCACCGCCTTCTTCGCCGACTCCGCCCTGGTCGGCAAGTTCGCCACCTACGGCGCGGACGCCGCCCTCTACCTGATGGCCATCCTGCCGGTGGTGCTGATCTGGGTCTTCCTCCAGCGCTGGTTCGTGCGCGGACTCTCCGAAGGGGTGCTCAAGCTGTGAGCGGCGCCGCCGTTCCCCCGGGCGGGCCCCTCGCCGGCCTGGCCACCTTCCGCGACGCCCGCTCGGCGCGCTGCTCGAGCTGGGACCAGTCCGGGCGCAACCAGGACGCCTGGATGGTCGCGCCCGGGGAGGCGATCACCCTGGCCGACCTGGAGGGCCCGGGCTGCATCACCCACATCTGGATGACCCAGTCCTGCCGGCGCTTCGCCGCCGACCGCCTCGTGGCCGACCCGGACTACTACCGCAAGGTGCTGCTGCGGATCACCTGGGACGACCAGCCGCACCCCAGCGTGCTCGTCCCCCTCGGCGACTTCTTCTGCCTCGGGCACTCCATCGCCAGCCCCTTCGCCTCCCTGCCCCTGACCGTCTCGGTCAACCCGGACCAGCGCCACCGCTTCGGCGGCGCGGCCGCCCTGAACTGCTACTTCCCCATGCCCTTCCGCACCCGGGCGCTGGTCGAGCTGGTCAACGAGAACGACGTCCCCCACCGCCAGTTCTTCTACATCGACTACGAGCTCTACCGCCGGGCCCCCGCCGCGGACACCCTCGCCTTCCACGCCAGCTGGCGGCGCGCCCTCCCCGCGGCCGGCTGGGACCCCCGCATCGAGGTCAACACCGCCGAGGCCCGCGTCGCCAACCTGGAGGCGACCGCCGGCCAGAATTACGTCATCCTGGAGACGGCGGGCCGGGGCCACTACGTCGGCTGCAACCTCTCGGTGACCAACTTCCAGGGCACCTGGTGGGGCGAGGGCGACGACATGATCTTCGTCGACGGCGAGACCTGGCCGCCCTCGCTCCACGGCACCGGCTCGGAGGACTACTTCGGGCAGGCCTTCGGGATGCAGGCCGCCGCGTTCCCGTTCAACGGCTCGTCGCTCTACGAAGGGGACGTCCCCGGGTACCAGACGAGCTACCGCTTCCACCTGACCGACCCGGTGCGCTTCGCCCGCAGCCTGCGGGTGACCATGGAGCACGGCCACGGCAACCACTCGGCGAACGACTGGGCCTCCACCGCCTACTGGTACCAGTCCCTGCCCGGTCCCCCGCTGACCGTGCCCCCGGTGGCGCAGCGCCTGCCCCTGCGCAACGGGGACCTGGGGGTGGTGCCGGTGCTGCCGCCGCTGCCCGTGCCGGCCCCGCCCGGAGGGCTGACCGATGAGCAGCGCCGGATGAGCGCGCAGCACCGCGACCGGGTACAGCGCCAGCAGGAGGAGTGGGCCGCCGAGACGGCCGCCCGCTGGGAGGTCTCCCAGGAGCAGAGCCGGCGCAGCGTGGCCGCCGCCCGGGACCTGCGCCGCGCCTGGCTCGCCGGCGGCGACCCGGCGCCGGCCTGAGCGGGGCGCTCGCCCCGGGACGACAGGATGCCCCGCACCCGGACGGCGCGGTGCCGACCGTCGAGCCGGGGCCGGCAGCATCGAGGAGCGTGGCGTGGACGGCGCGGAGACCGCAGCGCACCGGCGCATGGGCGAGCTCATCCGGCTGGAAGGGGACGCCGCCGGGATCGGGCGCACCCTGGGCGGGGTCTGGGCCGGCGCGCTCGCCGCGGACACCGACGCGTTCTTCGCCCGCATGGCCGATTCGGGCCTCGACGCCGCGTTCCTGATCGCCGAGGGCGGGGAGTACGGCCGGCGCCTGCGCGACGTCGCGCCGCACATGCTGGTCGAGCTGGAGGCGACGGCGGCGGCCGCCGGGGTTGCGGCGGAGCGCTTCCGGGCCTACATGGGGCTCAAGTACGTCATGCCGGCGCAGGTCTACGCCGCGCGCGAGTGGGTCGAGCCGCTGCGGCCGCTGCCGCCCCACGGGTGCACCTCGTTCATGGCCACCGGCACGGCCAGCGGCGTCCCGGCGAACCTGCTGCACAAGAACCGCGACTACCGCAAGCTGCCCCAGGCGGCGCACGTGAAGGCGCTGACCGGCACCCGCCGGGTGCTCGGCGCGGGGGACGTCGGCGACGTCGGGCTGTGCCACGGACTGAACGACGCCGGCCTGGCCGGCAAGATGAACTCCGGCGACCGCATCGAGCGCCCCCTGCGCCACTCCCTGAGCACGACCGAGGTCCTGCGCCTCGTCCTCGAGACCTGCGCCACCTGCGAGGCGGCCCTGCGCGCCCTGCGCGAGCTGTCCGCCGCCGGCCTGATCTCGGACGGCGTCGGGGGCTGCATCTGGCTCTTCGCCGACCGCGAGCGGGGCCTGATCGTGGAGGAGACGCCCTTCACCCTCGTCTGGGAGTTCGTCGAGGACGCCGTCGCCGCCCGCGGCAACGCCTTCAAGCGCCTGGGATACGCCCCGGGCGAGCCCGAGCGCCCGGACGCCGGGCGCTACCACACCGCCCTGCGCACCATGCGCGCCCTGGCCGGCGCGGCGACCCCGGCCGACCTCAACCGCCTGAGCCGCAACACGGACGACCAGCCCACCCCCGTCTGCAACGGGGGCACCAACTCCGCCACCACCTCCGTGCTGCCCTTCGACGCCGCCGTCGCGCCGCACTGGGAGATCGCCCTCGGGCCCCCCGACCAGACCTGCTACCTCCCCATGTCCCCCGCGGCGGCGGCCGTCCCCCGCTGCATCCTGGACGGCAGCCTCTGGCGGCTGACCAACCGGCCGGACGGCGCCCCCTCACCCTCGCTCGCCGTCCAGGAGGCGCAGGAGGCCGCGTTCCGCGCCCGCCACGCCGCGGCGACCGCCGCCGGCCCCGCCGCCGTCGCGGCCGCGCTGCGGACGAGCGCCCTCGAGCTCGCCGCCCTCCTCGGCGCCCCCGCGCCCGTCTGAGCCCGCTCCCGGGAAGACCTCGCGCCGCCTCTTGCCGTTCTGGAACGTCTGTTCTATACTGACCGCGATGGCCCGGGCGGCGTACGTCGAGGTGCAGTGCAAGTCGGCGCTCAACCGGGTCAGGGGGATGCCCTTCGGCTACTCCCTCAACCCGTACCGGGGCTGCCTGCACAGCTGCCACTACTGCTACGCCCGCGCCTCCCACGCCTTCCTCGACCTCGGCGTCGGCGAGGACTTCAGCAGCCGCATCTTCGTCAAGGCCAACATCGCCGCCGTGCTGCGGCGCGAGCTGGCGCGCCCCTCCTGGCGGCGGGAGGCGGTGGCGGTGGGCACGGCGACGGACCCCTACCAGCCGGTCGAGGGGCGCTACCGCCTGAGCCGGGCCTGCCTTGAGGCCTGCCTCGCGGCGGGGACGCCGGCCACCGTGACCACCAAGGGGACGCTGGTGGTGCGGGACGCGGACGTGCTCCAGGCGCTCGCCGCCGGGCCGGGGGGCGGGGTGAGCGTCTCCCTGATCACCCTGGACGAGGCGGTCTGGCGGGCCCTGGAGCCGGGGACGCCGCCGCCGCGGCAGCGCCTGCGCGCCCTGCGCGCCCTGGCCGACGCCGGCGTGCCCTGCGGCCTCGCCCTGGCGCCGGTGCTGCCCGGGATCACGGACGCCCCGGCGGCGCTCGAGGCCGTCGTCCGCGCGGCGGCGGACGCCGGCGCGCGGTGGGTCTGGTCCGGCGCGGTGCACCTGGAGCCGGCGGTGCGGGACTGGTTCTTCGGCGCCCTCGCGCCCCACGCCCCGGACGCCGTCGCCCGCTACGAGCGGGTCTACGGGCGCGCCGGCACGGCCGAGGGGCTGCGCTACGCCCCCCGCGCCTACGCCGACCGCCTGGCCACCCGGGTGGGGGAGCTCAAGGCCCGCTACGGCCTGAGCGGGCGGGACACCCCGGAGGCCCCCGGCCCGGCGGCGCCTCCCCGGATGGGGGAGGCGCGGCAGCGCCAGCTGGCGCTGCCGATCTGATGCGCCCGTCCGGCCCGAACCGGCGGCTGCGCCGGCGCCGGTCGCCAGTCCGGGCGCCCGCGGCGGGCCGGTAGCCGGCGTCCCCGGTCGCGCCGCCGCCGCCGCGCCTACGCGGCGAGCAGATACAGCAGGTGGCCGTCGTCGAGATCGCGCTGCTCGCGCACCCGCAGCCCGGCCGCCTCGACGGCCGCGGCGACCTCCGCTTCCGAGAGCCGGATCGCCATCGGCGGGCCCCACAGCCCGTCCCGCTTGCGGAACTCGATGAGCGCTGCCCCGCCGCCCGGCTTGAGCAGGCGCCGCGCCTCGCGCAGGAACGCAACGCGGTCCGGCACCTCGTGCAGCACCCAGGCGATCAGCACGAGATCGGCGATGGCGTCCGGGAGCGGCACGTGCAGCGCATCCGACCGGAGGACCCGCACGCCCTGGGCGCCGGCTTCGGCCGCGCGGCGGCGGCACGCCTCGACCATCTCCGGCTGCGTGTCCACCCCGTACACCGTGCCGCCCGGGCCGACGAGGTCGGCGGCGGGCAGCGTGAAGTACCCCGGGCCGCAGCCGAGATCCACCACCGTCTGGCCGGGCGCGACGCCGGCGGCGCGCAGCGTCGGCTCCGGCGGAAGCGTGGCCCGGCGCTGCTCGCCGAGGAGCCGCTCCATCCGGGCGGGGTCGGCCCCGTCGTGCCCGTGCCCGTGCCCGTGCCCGTGCCCGTGCCCCTCGTGCCCGCCGCCCCCACCGTCGCCGTCGCCGTCGCCGTGCGCTTCGTGGCTCAGCCGCGGTTCCGGCGCCGGCGGGGCGCCGGCCCGGGGGGCCGCCGCCAGGGCCTCTTCGAGCAGGTCCGCGTTGACGGCGGCCCCGGCGAGGGAGCCGGCGGCGGCGGCGTTGATGACCTGGCTGCTCATGGGGCCGGCCGCCTGGCCGGCGGCCCAGACGCCGGGGACGGAGGTCTTGCCGGTGGGATCGACTTCCGGCCAGCCGGTGGGGAGGAGCGCCGCGCCCAGCTGGGCGAGGAGCGCGGGGGCCGGCGCCGGCGCCGCGGCGACGAAGAGGGCCTCCCGCGGCACCGCCTCCCCCTCCGGGCCGAGGACGACGCCGGCGAGTCCGCCGCCGCCCACGTCCAGCCGCAGGACCGGCCGGGGATCGACGCGCACCCCGCGCGCCGCCAGGCGCGACAGGCCGGCGGCGTCGATCGCCGCGCCGTTGGGGAAGACGATCACGTCCGGCGACCACTGGGTGAGCAGGACGCCGAGGTGGGCGGCGCGCGCCCCGGCGCCGGGCAGCCCCGGGGGCTCCGGCACGCCGGGCGCGGCGGGCACGCCGAGCACGGCGAGCGGCCGGTCGCGCACCTCCCAACCGTGGCAGTAGGGGCACGTGGCGGCGGCGTCCCCCCACACCTCGCGCAGGCCGGGGAGGTCCGGGAGGCGGAGGCGCATGCCGTGGGCGAGGATGAGGCGCTGCGCGCGCAGGCGCCGGCCGCCCTCCAGCGTGACCTCGAAGCGGGGGCGGCCGGCGCCCGCCGCCGGATCGGCGGCGACGGCGGCGGCGCGGGCGGCGACGGCGGGCACGCCGTAGGCGGCGAGCTCGCGGCGACCGAGACGGAGCAGCTCGAGCGGTGGCGTCCCGTCCCGGGTGAGGAAGCCGTGCAGGTGCGGCGCCGGGCCGTTGAGGGGCTCGCCGGCGTCCAGCACGAGCACCCGCCGCCGGGCCCGGCCGAGCACGAGGCCGGCGCTCAGCCCGGCGGCGCCGCCGCCGACGACGACGCACTCCCATTCCTGCTCCGGGAGCGCTTCGAGGGGGGAGAACGATCCATCTGACATAGCGGGAGTGTGCGCCACGCCGTGCCGATTGGCAATACACTTTGCCAATGTGGCAAGACCTGAGC